>JBIIWL010000023.1:0-14343 GCA_044338885.1 Fibrobacteria bacterium | reverse complement strand
CTTCGCTTCAACCTGCGCGACAGACAAATTGCGCCAGCCGCCCGCATACTGCGAGTGATTGAAGTAGCGCATGTCCTGACGCTTGTTACCCGTCATCGCAACCTTATCGGCATTGATGATGATGACGAAGTCACCATGATCGTGCGAGGGGGCATAAGTTCTTTTGTGCTTGCCAACAAGCAGGCGCGCGGCCGTGCTGGAGAGACGGCCGAGAACTGCGTCGCGGGCGTCGATCACCCACCACTTGCGCTCCACTGTGCTGGGATCGATGGTCACCGTAGTCATCTTAAAGTCCTGCTAAAGGGGTCGCCAAAAGTAGTAAAGCCTGTCAGGGCCTGCAAGGATTTCGCGTTTATCGCCCAAATGAGGTCGGTTTGCCCCCCAATCCTAGGCCTAAATTGGCGGGGATATGAACCAGAGCCCCCCGGAAATTGGGCGTAACTCGCTGAATTTTATGGGGGTAGGGGGTTAGGCCTACCGGGTGGCGTGAAGTTTTGGGGGAGAGGCCGGGTTTAGGTTCGAGAAGGCCCTTTGTCGTCATAATTTAAATTTGACAAGTAATTAACCATAATTTCTCTGCCGAAAACGGACGGCGTCAAGCCCAACCGGCGAGCGGATCCTGAAACAAGCCAACCTTGGTGTTTGCTAATGTTGCGACAAATGTGGCGTTTAACCTGTTTTTGAGCAGTATCCTTTAACGAAAACGGCATTCCCATGCGCAAAATCCTCCTGATCGCCTTATTCACACTCAGCACGGCGGGGGCGCAAATCCCTGATTCTCTGAATCCCTACGTCCGTAAGCCTAAAGCCACGGCAGTGAGCCTTGAACTCGGTGGAAATAGTTTGGCGAGCCTGCTCGGGGTGAAGGGTACGGTTTTTATCAACCCTCAATTTGCCGTAGATGTGGGCCTTGGGATTTCGGGAACCGGTTACAGACCGGGGGTGTATGCCCGTTACTTATTCTCTAAGGCGAAAATGACCCCCTATGTATATGGTGGGGCAAAATTCGGCCTCGGGACCAACGGCCAGTCCGTAGAAATCGATGATCCAGAAACGGATCAGCCCTTAGGGCTCGAAATCAAACCATCACCCTTTATTGATGCGGGTGTGGGCCTGGACTATATGGCCCATAGCGGCTTTTACTTCAACCTTGGTTTAGGGTGGTCGCAACTTTTGGGTGGTCGCAACTATGAATACACCTCGGGCACTCCCAGCAACGATGCCTATAACTTGGCGGACTTTGCCTACGGCAGCGGCCTGGCTTTGTTTTTGAGTCTCGGGTTTGCGTTCTAGCATGCGTCGGGCGCATAGGACCGAAGGAGTGGACGCGTCGCGTGCGCTTCAACCTCCGCGGCCCTTACGCACCGGGTTGAAGCGACCGATTCTTGTGTGCGCTTTACTGGCGCTCGCAATGACCCTCGCTCTGCCAACCCGCGCGGAGGCGAGTTTGGACCGCGTTGTGCCGTCCTCCGCGCCCACACCCCCACGCCCGGCGTCGGTTGTCTTATTGCCGGTCGTGAGTGTGTTTATTCCTGGCTTCGGTCAGCTTGCCCATCGCGACTATCTAAGTGGGTTGGCATACAGCACTGCGGGTATTTCGGGGTTGGTGTTGGCGACAACGGCAGGGAATAACGGCAACGGATCGTTTGATGATTTGATGTTTGATGCGCCGGGTGCGCGCCGTGTTTTTTACGGCTCAGGGCTTTATCAGGGGGCTGGGTTTTTAAGTGCGTGGGATGCGTTTCGTTCTTCGGTTTCCGTTCAACAAGAGACGCGAGGCCGGTTCAAGTTTTTGCCGCAGCAGAAAAAAGAATCGGTCGCTGATTTGTTACTCGCGCCATTCAAGCTCGAACATCTCAAAAGGCCTTCGACATGGATTCCACTGGGCGCACTCGCGGGTGCGTCGGCATTTAGCGTTTCAACCTATCGATCGGATCGGAACGATACTCCAGGATTGAATTGGCACCCGTACAATGGAAGCGATGCGTTTTTCACCGGGGCGCTCTCGATGAATGCGGGCGTGACCGAGGAAGCGTTTTTTCGCGGGTACATGTATCCGCTTTTTCACCAATGGTCAGGCGAACGGGCATGGGTTTCAAACCCTGCGCAATCGATACTTTTTGCCAGCGCGCATATCGGTGGCGTGACGAATGTGCCAATCGCGCAGGCACTCTTCGGGTATTACTTGGGTTGGGTGACAGAGCGCAATGATTGGTCGCTTGGCCAAGCGGTCGCGATTCACTTTTGGTGGGACGTGATCGCCGTGTCGGCAGGGTTGCTGACGCGGCACGATGTGCCGGTCTCGCTGGGGAGTTTTTCGATCCCGGTTGACTTGTAAAGTCGATCCGCAAGAGGGCGCGCAGGTCACGGCGAACCGTAACCAACTATTCAGCCTCGTGCACGGCCTTTGCAAACTCCTCGAACAAGTGCGGGTCGCGGTCCTTCTCAAACAAGTTGCCGACCACGATGGCATCGGCGCCGGCGAGCACGCGCGCGCGGGCGTCTTCGGGTTTTCGTAGACCGCCACCGACGATCACCTTCAGCCCGGTTGACTTGCGAACCGCGGCGACCGTGAGGGGCGGCACCGGGTTTTGGGCGCCGCTTCCCGCCTCCAAATACACCCAGCGTAGCCCTAACAGTTCGGCGGCCACGGCGTGCGCGGCCGTGATCCCCGGTTTATCGGCGGGCAAGGGTTTCGTATTGCTGATGTATTCCACCGCCGTCATGCGGCCTGATTCAATCAAGAGGTAAGCGGTGGGGATAGCCTCCATGCCGAGGCCTTTCACGAGTAAGCCGCCGCGCACTTGTTCGTCGACGAGGTATTGCGGATTGCGGCCCGAAAGCATCGTGGTAAACAGAATGGCATCGGGGCCGGGTACCACTTGCGCCGCGCCGCCGGGGAAGAGGATCACGGGAATCCCCGCGGTCTTTTTGAGCTCCGCGGCGATGTGACCAAAGTACGGGTTGCCGATAAACGAACCGCCCAGCAGCAGGGCGTCTGCGCCGTGCTTGGCCGCGAGCATGCCGGCCTCAACGACCGAGTCGGGCGTACCCGAATCAGGGTCGAGAAGGACGAAGAATAACGCCTTGCGCGTGGCAAGGCGTTCAATCAGTGCGGTTTCGGTAGGTCCGATCATAGGGGTCAAGATAGACAATGGACAGCGGACCAATCGACGGCCAGAACTTTAAGATCGGTCACCGAGTGGCGCCCGGTCACCTCGATACAGCCCGCCTTTGGCGGGCCACTCGGCGACCGGGGCGTTGTATCGAGGTGCCCGATCGATCAACCAAAAACTTTGGCCAGCAGCGTTTCCGCCGCCGCCAAAACAGCCTGTTCCTTATCCACGGCTTTCGACCCCGCTTGCGCGCGGTCGGGGCGGCCGCCACCTTTGGCGTCGGCGATCGGGCCGAGTTCCTTGATCAGGTCGCCGGCTTTGACCTTTGCCTGCGCGGCTTTACCCACGAGGGCGAAGATCGACAGCGAGTCGCCGCTCACAGCGGTGAACACGCCCGCACCCGAAGGCAAAAGGCCTGCCATGGCGTCGAGGAAGGCGTTTTGCGAATCTTTGTCGGCCGCGTCGATTTTGGCGACGAGCACCGTCGTGTCGCCGAACGTCTTGGCCTTTTCGCTGACGAGTACTTTGGCCTGCCGTGTGGCCTTAAAGAGTCGCAATTCGGCGAGTTCTTTCTCTGCACTTTTAAGACGCGAGGCCAGCTCATTCACCTTGGCGGGTTCATCGCCCGGTTTGGCTTTGAGCGAGGCGCCGATTTCGGCGAGGCGGTCGAAACGATCGTTCACCAGCGAGAGTGCGCCTGCACCCGTGACGGCCTCAATGCGCCGCACGCCGGAGGCGATCGAGCTTTCGGAGGTCACCTTAAAGAGGCCGATCTGCCCGGTGGCCGTGGCGTGCGTTCCCCCGCATAATTCCATGCTGAACTGGGAGTCCTCTTGACCCATGCGAATCACGCGCACGCGGTCGCCGTATTTTTCGCCGAACAACGCCATCGCACCCATCGACTTGGCTTCGTCGATGCCGTGCACCGAGTGCGCGATGTTCAGGTTGGCGAGGATTTGTGTGTTCACGATGTCTTCGACGCGGCGCAGTTCATCGGCGGTGACGCCGGAGTGGTGCGTGAAGTCGAAGCGGAGGCCTTCGGGCGCGACGCGCGAACCTTGCTGTTGCACGTGGTCACCCAGAACACCGCGCAGGGCGGCATGTAAAAGGTGGGTGGCGCTATGGTTACGCACCGCGGCGGCGCGTGCTTGCGCATCGACCGTGCCTGTGGCCGTCTTGAGCGCATCGGGCGTGAGCAGGCCACCCGCGAGCGCGCACTTGTGCACGACCATGTCGAACACCTTGATGGTGTCGAGGACGCGCAAGCTGACACCATGGCCTTCGATGGTACCGATGTCGCCAACCTGGCCACCGGCCTCGGCGTAGAACGGCGTCTTCGCCGCCACGAGCAACACCGTGTCGCCCTCTTCGCGGTAGCGGAGCACCGACATGTCGGCCGTGAGCGAATCGTAGCCCACAAATTCAGTGTCGAGGCCGGGCGCCAAAATCGTCCAGCCCTCATCGCCGGCGATGGCGGCGGTGAACTTGGCGGCGCCACGGGCGCGCTCACGCTGCTCGTTCATGTGGGCTTCATAGCCCGCCTCATCAATGGTCAGGCCTTGCTCTTCGGCGAGCAAGCGCGTGAGATCGGTGGGGAAGCCGTAGGTATCGTAAAGCGTAAAGACTTCCACGCCGTCGATGGCGGTCTGGTTCTTCGCCTTGGCTTGTTCGGCAACCTTCGCAAAGCGGTCGAGGCCGAGGTCGAGGGTTTTACCGAAGCGTTCTTCCTCAGCGCGGATCACCTGCGCGATGTAGTCTTGACGCGCCTTCAGTTCGGGGTACGCGCCGCCCATAAGGGCCGCGAGGGCGGGCACAATCTTGTACAAGAACGGATCTTTCTGACCCAGTTCGCGCGCGAACTTGCTGGCGCGGCGCAAGATGCGGCGCAGCACGTAGCCGCGGCCTTCGTTGCCTGGCGTGGCGCCGTCGGCGATGGCGAAGCTGAGCGCGCGGATGTGATCGGCGATCACACGATGCGGCGTACCGTCCACGCCCTTGTCATACGGTGTGGACGAGAGTTCGGCGATCTTGTCGATCAGCGGACGGAACACGTCGGTTTCGTAGTTGCTGCCCGAACCTTGAATGACGCTGCAGGCGCGCTCAAAGCCCATGCCGGTGTCGACGTTCTTGTTCTTCAGCGGCTTGAGGTCGCCGCCGGCGATGCGCTCAAACTGCATAAACACAAGGTTCCAGATTTCGATGTAGCGCGCGTTGGTGCCGTTCACGCCGTGAATCGGGTCGGCGAAGGTCGCCTCGCGCGTCTCCGGGTCACCCATGTCGAAATGGATCTCAGAGCACGGGCCACAGGGGCCGACGTCACCCATTTCCCAGAAGTTTTCTTTGTCGCCAAAACGCAAAATACGATCGTGCGGGATGTCGGTGACCGTTTTCCAAATCTCCATCGCCTCGTCGTCGTTCTTGTAAACGCTCGCAAACAGGCGGTCTTTCGGCAGCTTCCACACTTCCGTCAAGAGCTCCCAGGCCCAACTAATGGCCTCTTTCTTGTAGTAGTCACCAAACGACCAGTTGCCGAGCATTTCGAACAAGGTGTGGTGGTACGTGTCGCGGCCGACCTCATCGAGATCGTTGTGCTTACCCGAAACGCGGATGCACTTCTGCGAGTTGGCGACGCGCTTGTAGCCTTCACGGTTTTCACCCAGCAGCGCCGATTTAAACTGGTTCATCCCCGCGTTGATAAACAAAAGCGTCGGGTCATCGTGCGGCACGACCGGCGAGGACGGCACGTAGGTGTGCTGCTTCGACTTAAAGAATTCGACGAAGCTGGTGCGGATTTGATCCCCAGTGAGGTAGGGGATGCCAAAGCCGGTGTTTGTGGAGGCGGGGGTGGTATTGCTCATGATAGGGGCGAGAATTTAGCCATTTCCGAGTGGGTGATAGGGTTGGTTACCCTCAGTGAGGCCATTCCTAGGCGTTGGTCCTGTTCCAGTTTGGCCATTCCTAGGCGTTGGTTCTGAATTTTTGACCCTATAGGTTGTTGGTTTTTGGGAGATTGGATGCTTTAAACCCCTCTTCCTGTTCCAGTATCTCACCAACAAAATGGTAAGGACTTCAATGGTGTCACCAACCTCATGTAGGGTCGCCAATTGGTCACCAACCCCCTAAACGATACCAATGAGGTAATTTTCCCCCATGTCCGCCGCTTCAACGCCCACCTTTCAAGATATTCTGCTCCGCGTCAAAGAAGGGGCCGACATCGTGGCCATCGTGAGCCAGTACGTGCCCTTGCGGCGCGCCGGCTCCAAATACGTGGGCGTGTGCCCGTTCCATAGCGACCGGCACCCCAGTATGAACGTCAACCCCCGTATGGGCATTTACAAGTGCTTTGCGTGCGGGGCGGGTGGCGATGTGATCAAGTTCGTGCAGGAATTTGAGAAAATCGGCTTTGCCGAGGCGCTGCGCCAAGTGGCGTCCAAAGCGGGCATTGCCGTCCCCGAAAATTTCGGCGTTGGCAATAAAGAGGATTCTGATAAAACCGCCTTGGTATTGCAAGCCAACCAGCTCGCGCTCCAGGTGTACAACGAATCGCTCGACAAAAACCCGGCGTGGGTCAAATACCTCGGTGAACGCGGGCTCAAACCCGAGACGGTTAAAAAGTTTCAGATCGGGTGTGCGCCCGATCAACCCGATCGCATCCGGCAATTGGCCGAGGCGAAAAAAGTGCCCGGTAAGGCATTTGTTGAAGCAGGGATTTTGGGGGTGGCGGCCGGGGGCCGGGTGTACGACCGGTTCGGCGGTCGCCTCATCTTTCCGATTTTCAACCTCTCCGGTCGGGTGATCGCCTTCGGCGGCCGTATTGCGCCGGGCAAAGACGGCCCGAAGTACGTCAACACGCCCGAATCGCCGCTGTACCACAAAGGTCGTGTTCTCTACGGGTTTCATGTGGGGCGGCAAGCGATTGACCAAAGCGGCGAGGCCGTGATCGTTGAAGGCTATATGGATCTCGTGTCGCTGTGGCAGGCTGGCGTGCAAAACGCCGTGGCCGTGTGCGGCACCGCCTTGACCAAAGAACACGCGCAAATGCTCACGCGCTTTGCGAAAAAAGTCCACCTGTTTTTTGACGGCGATGCCGCCGGGCGCACCGCCGTGCGCCGCAGTCTCGAGCCCTTGCTCGCGCAAGGGGTCGAAGTGCGCGTGCCGGTGTTGCCGCCGAACGAAGACCCCGATAGCTACGTGCGCGGGCATTCTTTGGACGAATTGCGCGCGCTCTTAGATTCTGCAGATGACCTGCCCGGGTTTCTCGTGCGTGCCGCCGGCAAACCAGTCGAAGAGTTGAGTGCGGAAGCGAAAGACACCCTGGTGCGCGACGCGACGACATTGCTGGCGCATCACCCATCGGCCGACGTGCGCGACGCGCATATTCGCGCGCTGCGTCAATTGCTGGGCCTCAAAGAGCTCGCGCGCACGGCGGCGCCACGCGCGCGCGCGCCGCTGCGGGCGGTGACCTCCGACGACAACCTGGGCTTGTTCGTTTCAGGTTCGCAAGTGGCCGTCCGTAACGAAGACAAACCCGAATGGCAGTTCCTGCAACTGCTCCTGTTTTATCCGCAAGCCTGCGCCGGCGTGGCCGACGAGGTGAACCTCGATTGGTTTCAAGATGAGCGTGTGCGCGAACTGGTCGATTACTCCTTGGCCCTGTGGGCCGAAGGCCGCGGGCTTTCGCTTGTCGAGCTGCGCGACCGCTTACCGGACGCGCTTCAGGACGCGCTCGACGCCCTCGAGCCGGCCGAAGGGGATGAGCCGGAGCGTGTGCTCCGCCGGTTGGCTGACTTTCGCGATGCACTGGAAATGCGTCATCTGAAGCGCCTCAAGGCTGGGGCCCGCGAGTTATCCGAAGCGTTGGAAATTCAAAAGCGCATCAAAGCTTTGGACCAAAAGCGAACCTGAGCGACCGTGGTGTCCCACGTCGTGTTCCGCCGTGGCCGAACCTAGTCTTAAGTGTTAAGTTACAGGCAGACAAGGAGTTGAACATGTCCGCCCCCACGCCCATCCCCGCCTCATCCCACGATGAAACGCCCACCGGTTCGGGTGCGGGCTCAAAGGCGTTTTTACCTCCTCCGCTCGAGATTGCCGAAGACACGTCCACCGAGTCTCCTGAGTCACCTGAACTCAAGCCCCCCGAAATCGAACGCAGTTTGGATCGCGCAAAAGAAAACCTCGTCGCCTATGTCGAGGAGCGTCACCCCAAGG
Source organism: Fibrobacteria bacterium (assembly GCA_044338885.1). Classification (GTDB taxonomy): domain Bacteria; phylum Fibrobacterota; class Fibrobacteria; order UBA11236; family UBA11236; genus UBA11236. The sequence goes on along the minus strand of JBIIWL010000023.1, from coordinate 6,019 downwards.
CTGATATCGAGCTTTTGCGCAAGGCCATCGACTTCACCTTACTCGCACATAAAGATCAGTTTCGGCACTCGGGCATGCCGTATGCCGAGCACCCGTTTGAAGTCGCCAAACTGCTGGCCGATTTTAACATGGACACCGTCACCATTGTGGCCGGGCTGCTTCATGACGTGGCCGAAGATACGCTTCATGGCGTGACCGAAATTCGGGCCGAGTTCGGCGAAGAAGTCGCGTTCCTCGTAGAAGCCGTGACTAAAATTACCGCGCTACCCACACGCTCACGGAAAGAACAACAGGCCGAGACCTTCCGTAAAATGCTCGTGAGCATGGCGAAGGATTTGCGCGTCATCATGATCAAGTTTGCCGACCGTTTGCATAACATGCGCACGCTCGGACATCATAAAAAAGAAGACCGCCGCCGCGCCATCGCGGCCGAGACGCTTGAGGTGTACGCACCGCTGGCCCATCGGTTTGGTTTAGGCCAAATCAAGTGGGAACTTGAAGACCTGTCCTTTAAACATCTTAACCCAGATGCCTATAAGAACTTGGTCTCCAAGGTTGTGGAGAAGCGCCAAGAGCGCGAAGATTACGTCCGCTCAATTTTGGCCCCAGCCAAGGATGCGCTTGCCAAGGCGGGCCTGAATACCCAGGTATTCGGGCGACCCAAGCACCTCTACAGTATCTGGCTCAAAATGCAGAGCCGCAATTGCCAGTTCGAAGATATTTACGATCTGCATGCCTTACGCATCATCGTGAAAACCGTGGGCGATTGCTATGCCGTGCTCGGTGTCATGCACGCGCAGTGGCCGCCTTTGCAGTCGCGCTTCAAGGACTACATCGCCACACCCAAGTCGAACATGTACCAGAGCCTTCACACCACCGTGATCGGCCCGCATGGCAAAGCGATTGAAATTCAGATCCGTACTGAAGAGATGGATCGCGTCGCCGAGCACGGCATCGCCGCGCACTGGGGCTATAAAGAAGGCTCCACGCAGCGGGAGATCGGTAAAGAAAACACCTGGTTGTCGCAACTGATGGAGTGGCAGCAAGAGCTCACCGATTCCGATGAGTTTATGGATTTCTTCCGCCGCGATCTCGCCCCCGGCGAGATTTTCGCGCACACGCCCAAGGGTGACCTCATCCAGTTGCCCCAAGGTGCCACCGCGCTCGACTTTGCCTTCGCGTTGCACTCAGGGCTCGGCCTCAAGTGCGTGGGCGCTCGGATTGACGGCGTCATGGTGCCGTTGCACCGTGTTTTACAAACCGGCGAACGCATCGAGATTTTAAAATCGGACAGTCAGCATCCTTCGCAGGATTGGTTGTCCATCGTGGTCACCACCAAGGCGAAGCATCACATTCGCCGCTGGCTCCGCAACGAAGAATCGGCCCATAGCATTCAGCTGGGCAAAGAAATGCTCGAACGCGAGTTCCGGCAAGCGCGCGTACCCGCCGAGAAGCAATCCGACCTGGGCCCGTTTACCACCAAGTTCGGCATCACGACCTGGGAATCCTTATGGGAAAAACTGGGCCATGGCGAGTTTTCCCTCGGCGCCGTTTCGGCCGTCGTGCAAGAACTCAGCCCGATCCGCGCCAAGCCCTCACTACTTTCGCGCGTCGGCATTCGTCGGCCCGCCAAAACTGCCGACTCCGTATTGGTCTCAGGGATGGGCAACATGCTCATTCGTTTCGCCACGTGTTGCCATCCTGTGCCGGGCGACCGCATTCTCGGGTATGTCACACGAGGGCGTGGCGTCTCGGTCCACCGCGCCAACTGTCATGAAGGCCTGATGCTCACGCGCGATAAGGAACGTATCGTGCCGGTTCAATGGAGCTCCGAAGCGGGTCAAACATTTGACGCGCACTTAGAGGTGACGGCGCGCGACCGTTCGGGTTTGCTCCGCGATCTGACAGACGTATTCTCCCAATCGGGGGTCAACGTCGAGCGTGCGAGTATCGTCACCCTGCGCGACCAGGTACGCAACCGTTTCCGTGTGCAAGTTCGTGACCTCGAACAACTCGAAGACGCCATCGAACGCATGCGCAAGGTGCCTTCCGTGACGGCCGTGAGCCGCAAGCAAACCGGAGCCTGAAAGCAAAGATGAAATCAGAAACATCAAACATGAAAGAACACAGAACGACTGCGAAGACTAAGACGGCCAGGTTCAATCGTTAGTTCTGTTGGTTTTCCCTCCTTTCTGATTTCATATTTCCTATTTCATCTTTTTCCTATGAACCCCTTTCTCCTCAACCGCCTGTTCTTTGCCCGTGTGAGGGCCACGGCCTACGAGCGGGCGCGGGTGCGCTTTGCGGCCGCGCGAGACTTGTTTCCGGACGATGGTCATCCCGGCCGCGAATTTCTGCATGCCTTAGGGGCCTTACTCGGTGAATTAGAGACGGTTCGCGAATATGCGGCCGATGCGGTGCGGGGTTTACAGCGGAACCGAGTCGGTCGCTTTCGTGACGACCGGGAACGTGGGGTCTTGGAAGAAGAAATCGTGCTGCGCCACTTTTGCGCCGAAATGGAGACCCAGGCGCGGTTTCTACGGATGCGCGTCGAAACCGATTTGCGGATCCGCACGTATCGCGAGCGAATTCGCCGCATCCGCAAATCCATCGAGCGCGACCCGGATGCCCGCCCTCATCTGCCGGGTATTCTGGACTCTTTCGGCGGCTTGGCCGAAGAAGAACTGGGCGATATTCGCCGTATTCTCGATATGATGGAACGCCGATTCGAGGTCGGTGACCGCCTGATGGCCGTTTTAAAGGAAAAAATGAAAGACGAGGCCGTCGCGGAGGTGTAAGGCAATTTTGGGGTTGGTGCCAGAATTGGAGGCCTGACCATGTAGTTGTTACCTCCGCGTTGGGGCTTTTCCTAGGAATGTTACGATGCCCTGCGGGCCTCTCTTCGGAATGGTGTTTGAGCCTTCTGGGTGTTTTAACCGCCCGAAGGTCAAAACAAACCGACCCCATTGCGCGGCCCGCAGGGGATTCCACCCCCAAACTTGCCTTCCTTGTCACCGCCCCCCGGCTTAACTACGTTTCCGGCTCCTTTTTTAGGCCCTTTTGATTCAGAAGGCCCCAAAAATGGCTGATTTTCACTTTTTCCGGGATTTTCTCACATGAGACCGTTGGACAACCTGCGCAATATCGGCATTAGCGCCCACATCGACTCCGGCAAGACGACCTTGACCGAGCGTATTCTGTTCTACACGGGCATGATCCACGCCATTCACGAAGTGAAGGGTAAGGACGGCGTCGGCGCGACCATGGATTCCATGGATCTGGAGCGCGAACGCGGCATTACCATCCAATCCGCCGCCACCCGCGTGGCGTGGAAGAAGTCGCCGTACTATCTCGACGACGCACAGGCCAAGGGCATCGACATCAACATCATCGATACCCCGGGTCACGTGGACTTCACCATCGAAGTGGAGCGCTCGCTCCGCGTGCTCGACGGTGCCGTGCTCGTGCTTTGCGGCGTGTCGGGCGTGCAATCTCAGTCGATCACCGTCGACCGCCAAATGCGCCGTTACTCCGTGCCGCGCGTCGCGTTCATTAACAAACTCGATCGCTCGGGTGCGAACCCGTACCGCGTCACTGAACAGCTGCGCGACAAGCTCAATCACAATGCGGTCATGGTGCAGATTCCGATCGGCGCCGAAGACAAGCTCGAAGGTCTCGTCGACTTGCTCACCATGAAGGCTTATCGCTTTGAAGGCCCCAACGGCGAAAACATTATCGAAGGCGCGATCCCCGACGATCTCAAGGCCACCGCCGACGAGCGTCGCGCGATCATGCTTGACAACCTCTCCAACTTCTCCGACGAGCTCATGGAATACATGCTCGAAGAGAAAGAAATCCCGCTGAAGCTGCTCAAGGACGTGATCCGCGCCTCCACCATCAAGATGGAATTGACGCCGGTGTTCATGGGTTCTGCTTTCAAGAACAAGGGCGTTCAGCTCTTGCTCGACGGCGTGGCGGATTTCTTGCCCAGCCCGTACGACGTGCACAACTACGCGCTCGACATCGCCAACAACGAAGAAAAAATCGAGATGCTGTCGGATGCGACCAAGCCGTTCGTGGGCTACGCCTTCAAGCTCGAAGAAGGCCGCTTTGGCCAGCTGACTTACTTGCGCGTCTACCAGGGTAAGGTTGATAAGGGCAAGCCCATCTTCAACCAGACCACCAAAAAGAAGCACAACGTCGGCCGTCTCGTGCGCATGCACGCCAATGAAATGGGCGACATCACGAGCGCAGAAGCCGGCGATATCGTCGCGCTGTTCGGCATCGATTGCGCCACCGGCACCACCTTCACCGACGGTACGCTCGAAGTGAACATGACCTCGATGCACGTGCCCAGCGCCGTGATCGACCTCGTGATCGAAGCGAAGAACCGCGATCACTTGGCCAACCTTTCCAAGGCGCTCAACCGCTTTACGAAAGAAGATCCGACGTTCCGCGTTAAGCTGGACGAAGAATCAGGTCAAACCATCATCTCGGGCATGGGTGAGCTTCACCTCGACGTGTACATCGAGCGCATGCGCCGTGAGTATGGCGTCGATCTGACGACCGGTCGTCCGCAGGTTGCGTACCGCGAGACCATTCAGCAGAAGGCCGCGTTTAACTACACGCACAAAAAGCAGACCGGTGGTTCGGGTCAGTATGCGCGCGTTGCCGGTTACATCGAGCCCATTTTGGATGGGGAAGAGGGCGATCAGAATTACCAGTTCGTCGATAACATCGTCGGCGGCGTCATTCCTCGCGAATTCATCTCGTCTTGCGATAAGGGCTTCCAGGGTTGTATGCCGAGCGGTTCGCTCATCGGCTTCCCGATCGTGCGTATGCGCTGCGTCATTGACGACGGTGCCGCTCACGCGGTTGACTCCAGCGATATCGCGTTCCAACTCGCCTCGCGCGGTGGCTTCCGTGAAGCCTACCCCAAGGCTAAGCCGCAGATTCTCGAGCCGATCATGAAGCTCGAAGTTTCCACGCCGACAGAGTTCCAAGGCTCCGTGATGGGACAGATCAACCAGAAGCGTGGTATGATTGTTGGTTCGACTGAAGAAGCGAACTTCACGATCATTCAGTCCGAGGTGCCGCTGTCCGAAATGTTCGGCTACGCCACAGACCTTCGTTCGCTCACACAGGGCAAGGCGGAGTTCACGATGGAGTTCGAGAAATACGCACCAGTACCCAAAAATGTGGGTGAAGAACTCACGAAGAAGTACAGTTCCAAGGCCGGAGGCCGTGCGGAATAAACTTTTTTTGTCCCCTGAAATTGGGGTAAAAAAGGAAAAAGGCGGGGTTTTACCCCGCCTTTTTTGCGTTTAAAGGTTGAAGATGAATGACTTAGATCGTTGTTGTGGTTGAATCTTGTAGCGTGAATTATGCATTTCGATTTGTGATTGTCATAATTGCACACAAATTTCATTTCCAAGAATTATGGACCGCTCTAATTTTTGTCTCAGAACAAAGGTTTTCACCAACCTTCACACTGTTTCAAACAGGGTTACCACAATGAAAAAACTCGCTCTCCTAATTCCCGTAGCGGCCTCGGCACTTCTCATGATGGGCTGCCACCAGTACCTCTGCCTCGCGCCTGCTGGCACGACCGCTAACTCCAAACTCACCATCTGCCACAAGACCGGCAAGGCTGGCAAGTTTGAGTTGCTGACCATCAAGGCCTCGGCCGCTGATGCACACATCAAGCACGGTGACTTCCTCGCTCCTGCCGGCGCGAAGAAAGCTAAGGATTGCGTCGAGCCGACGACCCCGCCGACCGACACCGTCGTGGTCGTACCCCCGATTGTGATCGACACCGTGGTCGTTCCTCCGGTGGTTGTGCCCCCGGTTGTGACGCCCCCCGTTGTGACGCCCCCGGTCGTGATTGACACGGTCGTTGTGGTTCCCCCGGTTGTGGTGCCCCCGGTCGTCGTTGACCCGACTCCTGGCCCCGGCACCTCAGGTGGCGGCACAGGTGAAGAAGAAGAAGAAACGCCCCCGAGCGTTGATCCCCTCTTCT
>JBIIWL010000022.1:0-14384 GCA_044338885.1 Fibrobacteria bacterium | reverse complement strand
AGGTGGTGGTGGGGTCGGCGCTCAACCTGGTCAATAGTGCCGCCCGGTTGGAGTTGGCCTGCGGGGCGGTCCGCGTCGATACGTTGCGGTATACCACCTCGGCCTCCGATTCCTTCGCGGTGCGGTTTGCATCGGGTAAGGTTTCGTCTCTCAAACCTTCACGCCTGGCCACGCGTCACAAAGTGGAGGCCTGGTGTCTGTCGGCATCCACTGCGGCTAAGGCCACCGCAGGCGAGCCGGTGGCAACGCCGGGAACGATTTTTGGAGGATGCGGCGAGTAGGAGGGCGCCACATGCAAGCTGTCAGTATTCAGTCGTCGGTATTCAGCGCAGAGTCTGTGACCGAGAGGTCTTCCTGTGCGGCTCGCATAATGCTGACAGCTTTTAATCAGGTTTCTGCGAGCTTGGCGTCGATTTGCGGGCGTGCGATGAGCCCTTTTCCAAAACCGAGAACACCGTAAACCATTAAAATACCGAACAGGTATTCAGGGAAAACCATGCCGAAGCCGCAGAGGTACCCAATGAACACGTTCAAAATTTGGAACCCGTTCACAAAACCATTGCGGCGGCGCATGAGTTTGGGCAGATAAAGCGGGCTCACCATCAATAAGCCCGCGCCGATCAACAGCAGCGGCAGCATCGTCAGGCTCATGGGGAAGGCCCCTGCTAACTGATACTTCGAATGCAGGATCACGCTCAGTGCCACCAAACCGCCGGCGAAGGTCGACGGGAGACCATGAAACCAATCCTTGAGACCTTCCGAATCGACGGCGTTATAGCGAGCCAAACGAAGTGCGGCACAGAGCACATAGACGGACAGTGAGGCAATCATCAGGGGGCGGTGCGATGCGGCCCACTCGGGGGCGGTCGAGTGCAGGTAGTAATACACCAGCAAGGCCGGAGCGACGCCAAAGGCGACGAGGTCGGCTAGGCTATCGAACTGGGCCCCAAAATCCGAGGAGGCATTCAGCAATTTGGCCATGAAGCCATCAAGCTTGTCCAAAAGCACGCACCATGTGATCATCCAGGCCGCTAATTCGAGCGGTGTTTTGCCGAAGCCCAATACCGACCGGCCACCGCGTTCGGGAATGAGTGCTTCGGCCATTAAAAGAATCGCGTAAATGCCGATCAGAAAGTTCAGACCGGTAAACAGATTCGGGACGAGGAATTTCTTCTGGACCATTAGAACTCCACAGAGGAGGAGAAAGGACGGGCTGAAGGTAGAAACAGGGGGGAGGGGGAAAGTCAAATCAGAAGGGTGAATTCTGAGGTTGAAACGGCGATTCAGACCCGTTTCCCGAGTCTCTAACCCCTAGGGCCCACTCAATGGCATCCCGTTAAACTTTAACGGGGCTCAATCATTTTGCGGGGTAGACTAAAATGAAGTTGTCTTGAGTCGAAACGGCGATTCCGGATCCGGTTTGCGAAGGAGTTCCTGGCATGTCGGTGAGCGGGTATTTCAATATGACTTCATGCGTAAGCGAACGCTTTTCAAGCGCGGGCTCCGCTGTGCCGACCCAATAGGCGTCGCCCATGAGCAACGGGCGGTTAAACAAGTGTGAAGGGACGTTCGCCTGTGATTGAATCAACCCGGTGCGTCCGTGAATGGTGAGCACTCGCTTGGACGCGGTGCCGACGAGCAAGAACTGATCGCCCCGGCCCGCCAGCGAAAAAATTTGTTCGCTCATATCCAATTGCCAGGCGATGGTCGCCTTCATTTTGTTGACGGCCACGATCAAGCCCTCGTTATACCCAGCATACGCATGGTCACGGCCGGCGTGTACTTCGGTAATCGTGCCCGGCGGCATGCGGGTCTGGGCCATGGCTTTGCCGTCAGAGAGGCGTACGCGATGCCAGCCCCCTTCGACTTCAAAGGCATCGATCCAATCCGTATTCGGTGAATGGGCGAGTAGTGTGCCGCCACGCCCGAGCCGCGTTTCCCAAACCGTTTCTCGGGTGTTGAGGTCGATGTACTGAACGTTGCCGCTCCAGTCGCTGACCAAAATGCCGTGAGGTAAAATCACCGCGTGGCAGACCGGATTCCGCAGCGGAAACTGAGCCAAGATTCCGGTAGCACGCCCCGGTGCCATCAAATACAACCGGCCCGATGACGATACGATCAAGGTATCGCCGTCGGGGGTCCACATGGTGACTTTCATGTCAAGGGGTTCAGGAAAGCGGAAGGATGTCTTCAGGGCACCCGTGCGCGTATCGAGAACCACCAAGGTTTGATTGTCATTCTCGACATAAAAGGAGTAGGGGCGGCCACCGGTGAGGACGGGGAAAAAGCGCGGGCCGGGTTGACGCTTCCAAACCCAAGACGCGCCAAGTCCCGAGGCCAGGCCTGTGAAGGCAGGGTCGATGCTCCACGGCGCGGCGCCTTGCGAACGAGCCGCTTGGGTCCACGCACGCGTTTGGTCGGCCCGCGACCCACCGGTTGCGGCCAGTAGTCGCGCCCGCTCGCGCCACGCGGTCCCATTTCCGGGTTCCAAGGCGAGCAAGGCGTCAATCTCACGGAGGGCGCCGCGCCGGTCGCCGCGCCGCAAACTTTCGCGCTCAGCCCGAAGGAGATGATCGCGAGATCCGCCTGTGATTCGTAACAATTCGCGGCTCAAGCGGATGCGGCGCCCATCGGCGTTGTGAATCACGACCCACTCACGAGACGGCAACAACAATGGTTCTTCGCCGTCCCATCCGGTCTCATAACTATAGAGCAAGCGTCCGCGCTCATCGACCGCGAGTAACACGCGGGCGTGGGTCAAAACGAAAAGTTCACCGTCGCGGGCGCGCAGTGAAGCCGCGCCCCCTTCACGTTGCCAGTCGAGTTGTCCGCTGCGGAGCACGAAGGCGCGCAACGGGCCATCGGTTGAGGCGATAAACGCATGCCCACGTCCTAAAGAGATCGCATCTTGCAGACTGGAGGGGAATCCCCACAAGAAGGTATCGAAAGCGGGTCCGCGGCGAAACTCGATCCGATCGGCGTAACGCAGGGCGAGATAATCTCCCGAATGCAATACCGCGGTGGGCAATTCGCCTGAAAGGGGCACCGTGCTCACGAGTTTTCGGCTGAAGTCGGCGCGGTATACTCCGTGGTCGGGACAGAATACCACGCCTTGGCGCGCACGAGGGGTTGTTGAAGTCCAGGTGCATCCCGCTGCGGGGAGCGGGTGCGAAAACGTTTGGGTGGCCCCGCGTAACACGCGAGCGCCTTGCGCGCCGATCAGGAGATACTCGGCGTCTTCACCGCCGCCTGCAAAGAGATGACCTTCGTCGGCGGTGAAGCGCTCGAGCACGGTCTGCGCTTTGAACTGCGGGGCTTTGCGTAAGATCACGCGCTGGCGGGCGGCGATGCGCGTTAGGATACGGGTCGGCGAAGCGTCGAGCACTTCTTCGTCAGAACCTAACGTGACGGGCAACGGATGCAGTTTACCATTCGCATCTTGATGCAACAGCCTGGGGCCTTGGGACGAGCGGCCTGATTCCGCGCCTTCTTCGGCGAGCACGTATTCGCTTGCAGCACCGGTCATGCTCTCGTAGACCCGGGTGGGGAGACCGCGCGTCCGGCCGGCGTCGCGGAAGGGGCGAACGGACTCAGGATTTAAGGTGAGCAGACGCGCGACCAGACGCTGTTTTTGCATCGGTTCAAGGCCATCGGCCTCAAGGGCTTCTTTGTAAAGCTTCGCGGCCTCGCGCCGATCGCCGGCTTCCTCCAGGAAGCCGGCGCGGAGGTAGAGCGTCTGCGCTCGTATGGCGGAAAACTTCGAGCCTTTAAGCCGGTCGAGAAGCGCGCGGGCGCGACTGGAATCGCCTTCGATATCGTGCAAATAGCGTGCGGTTTCGAGTGTGCGCCTTTCATTCAAAAAGGCCGAGTCACGCGCATCATGGACCTCTGCCGTGAGGGCCGCCGCACCCAGAAGGACCGACACACAGGCCGCGCGCAGCGCGCGGCACACCCGGAGGCCGCCCAAGGGCCCCCCAGTCACGGCGGCTTCGCGCATGGCATTGTGGTGTGCGATTTCCATTTCGTTTTTCATTCCAGTGTCGTTCTACGGATTATTCCGCCGAAGGGGCTCCCTCAGGGTCGAACTTATACCCCGCGCCGCGCACGCTTTTGATCCATACCGGGTGGGCAGCGTCTAGCTCAAGCTTTTGACGAAGCTTTAAGATTTGGTTGTCCACCGTGCGCGTGGTGGGCATGTTTTCGGGCGTGTATCCCCAGATAGCCTGGAGTAAATCTTCGCGCGATACCACCTCGCCCGACCGCGTGGCGAGGTAACGGAGGATTTGGAATTCTTTGGCCGACAGGTCGAGGAGTTTGCCGCTGCGCAGCGCTTCGTAACGGCGGAAGTCGATGCGGGTGTCTCCGAACTCAAGCGTATCGGGGCCGCCGACGCCGGGCGTTTCGCCGCGGCGGCGTAGGCGCGTGCGCACGCGGGCTAAAAGTTCCGATACGCTGAAGGGTTTGGTGATGTAGTCGTCCGCGCCCATTTCTAGGCCAGCGATTTTGGACATCTCTTCATTTTTAGCCGTAAGCATGATCACGAAAATGTCAGGGTGGTGTTTGCGTAAGTGACGGCACACGTCGAAGCCACTGACCTTGGGCAGCATGAGATCGAGCAATACGAGGTGGGGCTTCCATTGACGGGCTTTTTCTAATCCGGCTTCGCCATCGGCGGCGGCGGCGGTCTCATAGCCCTCGATCTCAAGCAGATCGAGCAGCCCCGTGCGGATGGATTCCTCGTCCTCTACGATCAGTATGCGATGCATTCTAAAATCCCTTCCCGTGTCATGCGTGTGCCGGCGCGGGGAAGGAGACGATCATCTCCGTACCTTCGCCCGGCTTGCTATTCAACCTAATGGTGGCGCCGTGCGCATCGGCGATGCGTTTGACCAGCGCCAAACCCAGACCGCTGCCGCGCGTTTTGCGCGTCATCTCATCGCCCGCGCGGTAAAATTTGTCGAAGACGCGTTTTTGATCGGCGCTGTCGATGCCGATGCCTTGGTCGGCCACCCGCAACACAATGTCCTCGCTTATGCGCGAGACTTCCAGTGTGACGGCCGTATCGGCGGGAGAATATTTCAGGGCGTTCTCGAGGAGGTTTTGAACAATGGAGCGTAAGGCATTGTAATCACCCCGGACGATGGCATTGGGGGCCAAATGCGTGGTAAGCCGAATGCCAGCGCGTGCGAAGGCCTCGGTGAGGAGAGCGGATGAATCGCGTGCGATGGCCGATAGGTCGGCCTCATCGAATCTCAAGGCCGCGGGGTCTTCTTCGAGGCGGGTGTAGGCCAAGATGCCCTCGATCATACCTTGCAGGCGTTCGGCCTCCGCACCGATACGCCCTGCGTATTGCACACCTTTTTCAGCATTGACGCGTCCGCTCGCCATCATTTCGGAGAACATGCGGATCGCGGTCAGCGGTGTTTTTAATTCGTGGGAAACCGCCGAGAGAAAGTTGGCCTTCATCGTGACCAGACGCTGCGCGTCGTCGAGGCCTTTAAAGAGAACGACTAGTCCGATCAACAGTGACAGAAGCGAGAAGCCGAGTATGGTGTACTGAAGCATCACGCGCCAGCGGCCTTGTGCGATCAATTCGCCGGCGGGCCGCTTGTACACCACCAGGCGCCACGCGGGAAACTGGTCTTCGAGTGAACGCTCGATGGCGGGTTCTTGCTGTCGCGGTGCATCGCCCGTCAGCACGGGCTCATCGCGCAAGTCGAACAAGGCGAAGGCCGCATCGCGCCACGGGCCACGGCGGTCTTGACGCATTTCATCACGCAAGGCCGCGGCGAACACGCCTTCATCAAGCCGCGCAAGCACTTGGGTGTTGCTTTCCAGCCACGGAAACCGAATGAGGAGGTAAGGGCTACCGGCGTGATAGGTCACCCGCAGCGAATCACCGGATAAATAGGGCTGACCGCGCAGCACCTCGACCGGTGAGGCGGGCCAATCGCGCTCCACCATATCGGCATTGGCTAAAAATGCGGGCAAGCGTTGGTGCATGGCAAAGAATTCGCCGCGCGCATCACGGGGCAGATCTTCGCGGGAGGTCATGATTGAGGCGATTTCGGAGAGGTAAAACCCGGTCCGATGGTGCGACTCAAGATCCGGTGAGGCCAAGAGGTCGTAGGTGAGCGTACGCGCGGCGGCGATGGCTGTGCGCGATTCACCCAAGGCCACGAGGCTTTTCAATTCGAGGAGGCGGTAGCCGAAGCGCGCCTCGGCATCACGGCCACTCAAACTATCGGGTCCATGAAGCATTTGCGTCAGCGCCCGCAGCGCCGCAGCCGGTTTGCCCGCGCGCCATTCGGCACGCACCATCGCTTCGAGCGGGTGCGCCTCGCCCGGGCCAGACATCAGGCTATCGAGGCGCGGCCCTGATTGCGGTGAGGCCAAGCGCGGAAACACGGGCTCTTCATCCCGAAACACCACGACGGTTTGTACCAACGGATTTTCGAGCAGTCGCGCGGCCAGGGCCCAGGCCTCCAAAGGCGTTTCGGCGCTGCCGCCCTCTGCAAGGTCGGCTTTCAGGCGTTCGATCAGCGTTTGGCGCGTGCTCGTTAAGGTGCGTTCCACGGCCTCTGCGAGCGCTTCGTAGCGGGCTTCTTGCGACTTTTCCAGCAGCAATCGCTCGTCTTTGACGGAACGAAAGCTTAAGAAGCCCAAGAAGAGCCCCGGCAAGAGGATCAAGGCGGCGATGAGGAGCAGGCGGCGCGGAAATTTCAAAACAGGGATTCCGGCTTCAGAACAGGGCGGACTCGATTACACCTAAAAGAGGGTCGCCCAACCGGGCATACAGAAAGTCGCGTGCAAAGGGAAGGTTGTAAGCCTCGAGGCACAACAATACCATGCTGAACACGAACAGCGCCACAAACCCACCACCCCCGTAATACAAGAGGCTAAAAAAGCCCCGACGCGGCTCACGGCTGCGCGGGTTTACCAGCAAGCGGTAGAGGAATGAAATCAGTCGGTGGGTAAAGCGCACGCGGAGAATTTACGAAATACGATCCCCGCGTGGTGCTAAACCCCGATTTTTCCTAAAGCGCGGGAATCAGGTGGGATTCAAGGACGCGGGCTTGCGCATCGCGCAGAACCACGTAATGAACGCCCCGCGAGGTGGCCGGCAGTTTAAACGCATGGCGGCCTTCGGGCAAGACACCCGAGTGCACGCGTTCCACCAAACGACCGCGCGTGTCCACCAAATCAAGTGTGAGCGGCGCGGCTACACCCAGCGCGATCGAAACCTGACCGGCGGTCAGGGTGAGGCGCGCTGCCACGCCCCCTTGGCGTTGACCAGGCTGAAGCGAAACACTCTGACCGGCCACAGTGGCGCGCGTGTAGGCCAACAGAGCGGCGTTTGCGGTCACGGGGATGCTGTCGGGGAGGCTGCGGACATACCAAGAGACATCCCACTGCATGGAGTCGCCGGGGGCGATGGAGTCGAACGCACCTTGCAACTCCATTTCGATCAAGCTGCGGGTATTGTTGTTCGTGTAGTATTCGATTTGGTTTTCGTTGACGGGCGCCTTTTTGCTTTTAGGAATCGCCACGAACTTTTTGATGTACAGCAGGCGGCTCTTGTCGACGCGCGCGAACCAACCCTCGGAGGTGGCATCCCAGAATTTGGGCGTGCCGGCGCTGAGCGAAACGGTGCTGTCGTACTTGTGCCACTTCACGCCGAGGGTGTCTTTGATCATGGCAATCAGGGCGGTGCCCGAGGTTCCGTTGCCGCGGATCGTATCGTCGACGCTCTTGGCCCAGAAGGTGAGCCCACCGGTCGTCATGCGCGTGATTTCCCACGGTGCGAAGGCGATTTTTGTGGTCAGCGTGTTAATGATGTGGTAGCGAATCGTGATCGACGAATCGCGGCTGTTGCCCCACAACGTTTTGCGGAGACGGGCTCCGGTATACGCGTTGGCCGCGCTGGTGTAGCTCACGGAAGAGTCGGTCAGCAATCCGCCCGTGTACAGTGAGGCGGTCTGGGATCCATCGTGGGCGGTCGGGGGAGGCCAGCAGCCGTTGTTATTGGCGCTGCGGCATGAAGCGGTCCAGTGCGCCTGCGGGCTGACCCAGAAGGCTGAGCCCATGCTCCCCGGAGACCCGGTGGAGTCGGCTTGATACAGTAACTCGGTGGTTTCGTGCTTGAGCGAGCGAATGCGCGCGCCGCGGCTGGGAGCCACGAGCACTTCGACGGGACCCGACTTGATTTTATAGCCACCGCCCACGACCTCAGGTACGGTGCGTTGGGCCTGGGCTTCGGGTGCTGCCAAGGCCGCAACGGCCAAAGCAAGGGTCAGAGTGCGAAAAGTTGATTTGATCATAGAAGGCTCCGAGTCTGCACGGGATTTGAATGCGGCATGACCGCACCGCCAATCTACCGCAAACCCCGCGCTTCATGTTCCTGAACCTTACCAGACGGGCGATTTAACCGCAAATTCACGAGAAGGGATCGATCCGACTAGTGGCATCGGATCGATCCTCAGTATGAAACTACCAGCGAATGAGAGACGAGTGCCACGCCTCGGGGGCATCGAACCCTAAAAGGTTGGCCGTGGTCGAGGCAAGGTTGGCCAAACCTGGGTTCGCGGTACCGGCCAAGGCATACTTGCCCTTATGCACGTTGTCGTAGAATATGCACGGCACGGGGTTGAGCGTATGGCTGGTTTTGGCTTTAAAAGAACCGTCTTTATTCTTCGCGGCTTGGCCGGTTTTCTTGTCCATTTCGAACATCTCATCGGCATTGCCGTGGTCGGCGGTGATGATGGCCATGCCACCGAGCTCGTCGATCACCGGGAGCAACCGGGCCAGGCACAAGTCGACGGCTTCCATGGCCATGGTGGCGGCGCGTAGGTTGCCGGTGTGGCCGACCATGTCGCCGTTGGCGTAGTTGACGCGGCCCGTGCGGTACACGCCCGTGCGCAACTCGGCGATGAGCGCGTCGGTGATTTCGGCGGCCTTCATCCACGGGCGTTCGTCGAACGAGACGCGGTCGGACGGAATTTCAATCCAGGTTTCGCCGTCGAATTTGTTGGAGCGGTTGCCGTTCCAGAAGTAAGTCACGTGGCCGTACTTTTGGGTTTCGCTGATGGCGAGTTGCGTGAGGCCCGCTTCGGCAAACGCTTCACCCATGGTGTTGCGAATTTCGGGGGGCGGCACGAGGTAGCGAGCGGGAATATGCAAGTCGCCATCGTATTCGAGCATGCCGGCATAGACCACCTTGGGAGCGGGGACCCCTGTGGCCGAGGTGCGGTCAAAATATTTGAAGTCGAAGTCCTCGAACGCACGGCTGATTTCAATGGCGCGGTCGCCGCGGAAATTGAAAAACACGACGCTGTCGTGGTCGCGGATGGTGCCCACGGGCATGCCATTTTCGGCGATCACAAAGCCAGGTAAATCTTGGTCGATCACCTTGGCTTCACCGCGGAACGTTTCGATCGCCTCGGCGGCCGAGGTGAAGTGACGGCCTTCGCCGTGCACGTGAATCTTCCAGCCACGCTCAACCATGCTCCAGTCGGCTTCGTAGCGATCCATAGTCAACTTCATGCGCCCGCCACCGCTGGCGATCTTCACATCAAATTCACTGGAATGAACTTCGGACAAGAATTGTTCGAACGGCAGCACGTAGTCGAGCGCGGAGGTTTCACCGACGTCGCGGCCATCGAGCAGAATATGAATGCGTACGCGATGGATGTTCTCGGCCTTGGCGCGAAGGATCAACGCTTTGAGATGGTCGATGTGTGAGTGCACATTGCCGTCTGAGAAGAGGCCCAGAAAGTGGAGCGTCGATTTGTGGTCGCGCGCATTGGCCGCGATTTCTTTCCACGCTTCGCGTTCGAAAATCTTACCGCTCGCAATGGCGCCATTGACCAATGAGGCGCCTTGTTCCACCACTTGGCCCGAACCGATGGCGTTATGCCCAACTTCGGAGTTGCCCATGTCTTCGTCGCTGGGCAAGCCGACGGCCTTGCCGTGTGCGCAGAGCAAAATATTGGGGTAATCGCGCATCAGGCGATCGATCACCGGCTTGTTGGCTTGAGCGACAGCGTTGCCTTCGGTGCGGGGTGTAATGCCGACGCCATCGAGCACGATTTGAACAACGGGGCCATTGTAGGACGGAGCGCTGGAGAGTTTTTTAAGCATGGGGGGAAAGATAGCGAATAGCGGTCAGCGGACAGCTGTCAGCCTTCAGGAAAACAATTGGCTCTGCTGATTTTTGGCTCTGTGGGTTAAATCTGGAAATGAAGGCGAAATAACGACTAGAGACCGTGGCATCTAGAGTCGGGATGGTTCCCAAACCCTTTATGCTTTGTCTGCTCCTGATTGCTGAAAGCTGATGGCTGATCGCTTTATGGCTTGGTTCTGGCCGTTGCCACTTCGCTGACCGCGACGGAGTCGCGGGCGATGTCGGCCTTGCTGCGTGGCGTTACTGTACAGGAGGCCCAGGTGCCGGCTTCGTAATCTTCAGGAATACAGTCGGTCACGGTTGAGTCGTTCAGTGCGACTGTGATGTAAGTCAACACCGCGGCGATTTTAAAATCGTCCCACGTCTCGCGCCACCCGAGCATCTCACCGGTTTTCCAGCGTACGCCGTTTACGGTGATGGGTTCCTTCACGCCGTTGAGCACGGTGTGAATTAAGCGTGTCCGATCGCCTTGAACGTAGTCTGAGTTGGCGACTGCTGGCCCCCGCCCGCCGCGACCGTTTTTACCGTGGCAAATCGCGCAGGCTTGAAAGAATACCCGCCCGGAGTCCAGCAGCATTTGCCGGGAGGGTGAGGGTCCCTCGATCGTTGAGGCGAAGGTCACGTTTGTGCTGATAGTGGGAGTGGGGGAGAGCGTGATGTTCAGGGTAGTTCTGGTGGCGGAGCTGTCGGCCTTCGGGGGAGCCGCGCGCTCGGGAGTTTTGGCCACAGGGCGCGGCGTGCACGCCGTGAGCAGGGTGATCGCGATGACTGTTGCGAATTTTAAAATGGGGGTGATCACAGGCAGAAAGGAGTAGAGGGAGCGTTCAAGAGGGCGATTCAGCCCTCCACAATCCCCGCGAGTTCGTCGACCGCCGTTTCGAAGTCATCGTTGATCACGGTGAACTCGTATTTGCCTTGTTCTTTTGCAAACGCCAATTCATCTACCGCGTTTTTAAGCCTTAGCGCAATAGTCTCATCCGAATCGGTGCCGCGACCGCGCAGGCGCTGGGCCAATACCTCAAGGCTGGGCGGTACGATGAGAATGCCCACCGCATCGGGGTAGACTTTGTCAAAGTTCGCCTTACCATAAACGTCAATATCCATAATCACAGAAGTCCCTACAGCGAGGAGCGCGTCGATCGGGCCGCGCGGGGTGCCGTAAAAGTTGCCGTGCACTTCCATCCATTCGGCCAATTCGCCTGCGGCAATCATGGCACGGAATTCATCTTGTGACTTAAAGAAATAATGCACGCCATCTTGTTCGCCTTCGCGCGGCTGGCGCGTCGTGGCTGAAATAGAGTAGGCGAATCGGCCGGGAAACCGCGCCATAAGCGCGTTGATCAATGAGTTTTTACCCGCACCGGAAGGCGCGGAAATGACGTAAAGCTTGGCCGGTGAAGGAGTCGTAGACATGGCCCAAAAGATAGCTGTCAGCTTACCAATCCCCGACGAGCACCTACCTGTAAGAACCTGTTCGAATACTTATATCCTCAATACTCGAACCCGGATGCAGTATGGCCTTTGGATTAAATCATTTAAAAGCCAATAAAAACAAGACTCAGGCAGACTCGCGCACCGCGTGGCACGCTCTGCCTCTCGAAGAGGCCCTCCGCGGCGTTCACGCCACCCCACAAGGCTTGACTTCCCAGGATGCCGCCACCCGGTTCACCCAACACGGCGCCAACATACTCCCCCATAAAGAACCACCCTCCGCCTTGCGGTTGTTCGTGCGACAGTTCAATAGCCCACTGATTTATGTGCTCGCAGCAGCCGGTGCCGTGAGCGTGGTCGTCGGCGAAATCAAAGACGCGCTCTTCATCGTGGTGGTTTTGGTGCTCAACGCCGTGATCGGGGCCTGGCAAGAGTGGCGTGCCGAGCAAAGCAATCAGGGCTTGCAGAAAATGCTGCGCGTGCGGGCGTCGGTGTTGCGAAACGGTGAGGTCGTCGAATTGGGGGCCGAGGAGTTGGTCCCCGGTGATGTGGTCTTGTTGGAGTCTGGCATTCGGGTGCCGGCCGACATGCGCTTGCTTGAGGCCAATAGTCTCGAAATAGACGAATCATTTCTCACCGGTGAATCGCAGGCAGTTTTAAAAGATGTCGCGTGGAGTGGCACTGCCGAAACCGGTACGGGCGATCGGTTGAACATGGCCTATGCCGGTGCCATGGTGGTGCGTGGTCGCGCCCGCGGCGTGGTGGTTGAAACGGGTCGATTCACCGAAGTGGGGCGACTGGCGGTGGGCTTAATTGAGTCGGAAGACACCAAGCCTCCCTTGATTTTACGCATGGAACGCTTCAGTCGCGTGATCGCGATTGGCATGCTGGCCGCCTCGGTGCTCGTGGCGCTGATCGGCATATTGTTGCAAGGCCGCGGCGCTCAAGAAATGTTCTTCTTCGCCATCGCGCTGGCCGTGGCCGCCATTCCCGAAGGCTTGCCGGCCGCATTGACCGTCGCGTTATCTGTCGCGAGTGGACGGATGGCCAAGCGTGGTGCGATCGTGCGCCGCTTGCCCGCCGTTGAAGGCCTCGGCAGCTGCACCGTGATTGCTAGCGATAAAACGGGCACGCTCACCTGTAATGAATTGACCGTGCGCGAGATTTATCTGGGAGATGGTAAGGTCTATCGGGTGGCGGGGGAGGGCTATGCGCCCGTGGGGGATGTCACCCAGGGTGGTGTGGGGGTTGGCGCACTGAGGGCGGGCCCTTTATTTAATCTGATGCGTGCGGGTGTGTTGTGTAACGAGGGTGATTTAAAACAGGGCCACGACGGAAAAGCGGCCTGGGTTGGCCGCGGGGACCCGACTGATATCGCTCTTTTGGCCCTTGCTCATAAACTGAAAGGAGATCCGGTCGGCCTCCGCACACGGTATGCTGAAAAGGCCGCGGTCCCGTTTGAAGCCGAGAATCGCTATTCCGCCACCTGGAACGAGGGGTTCGGCGGCGATGAGTCGGCCCCGACGAAAACGTCCCCTCAAGGTGGCACTCGCGTCTGCGTCAAAGGGGCGCCTGAGCGTGTGCTCGCGATGTGTGTGAATGTCGATGTGAAGGCGCTGCTGGTGGTCGCCGAAGCCATGGCGGCGCGGGGCTTGCGCGTCTTAGCGATTGCCCAAGGCGACGCTGAGGTCACATCGCCTCCGCGCGAACCCTCTTCGCTGGAGTTCCTTGGCTATATCGGGATGATCGACCCCTTGCGCCCCGGTGTGCGCGAAGCCGTCGCGGCGTGCCGTGAGGCGGGCATCCAAGTATGGATGGTCACCGGCGATCACCCTGTGACCGCCTTGGCCATTGCCCGCGACCTCGGGATGGCCGATTCACCAGATCAAGTGGTGACCGGTGCCCAGTTGCTGGGAACGTCACAAGCCGAAATGGTTGAAATCATCAAGCGCACCCGCGTGTATGCGCGCGTGGCGCCCGAGCAAAAACTTGAACTGGTGAGGGCGGCGCAGGCCGCCGGGCACTTTGTGGCCGTCACAGGCGATGGCGTTAACGATGCACCCGCGCTGCGCGCCGCCAACATCGGCATCGCCATGGCGCGCTCGGGCACCGACGTGGCCCGCGAGGCGGCCTCGATGGCGCTGAGTGACGATAACTTTGCGACCATCGTCGCCGGTGTCGAAGAAGGTCGCATCGCCTACCAAAACGTGCGCAACGTGGTGGGCTTTCTGATATCGACTAGTTTCGCCGAAATTTTGATTGCCTTGTTGGCGGTGTCACTCGGGATGCCGCTTCCTTTATTGGCCGTCCAGATTTTATGGCTCAATTTGGTGACCGACGGCATTCAAGGTGTCGCATTGGCCTTTGAGCCGGGCCACGGGGGCGAGCTCAAGCAAAAGCCGCGCCCCCCCTCCGAACCTGTTTTTAACCGCGTCATGATCGAGCGCGTGATCCTCTCGGCAGCCGTGATGGGAGGCTTGGGGTATTGGTTGTTCCACTGGCTCATCGACACGGGATGGACCGAGGAGACCGCCCGCAATTTGCTGTTGCTGTATCTCGTGCTCTGCGAAAATATTCACATCATCAATTACCGATCCGAAACCGGAAGTGCCTTTAGCATGTCACCCTGGCGCAGTAAGTTTCTGCTCTTCGGCGTGGCGGGCGCGCTTTCGCTCCACGTGCTCTTTATGGTCACACCCTTGGGTCAAGCGATCTTAGACGTTCAGCCCGTCGACCTCAAAACGTTTGGGCTACTTGTGCTGCTGGCATT
>JBIIWL010000021.1:0-14404 GCA_044338885.1 Fibrobacteria bacterium | reverse complement strand
TCGATCAAGCCGGCGTGGCCCCAAATGTTGGCCAGCCTTTAGCGCGTTGGCTCCTGCCGGATGGTTATTTGGTGTTCGACCCCACGGTGCAAAAAGTGTGGGCGGCTTATGAGGGGGAGAGGCCTCCGTCGTGGCTCAGCGAGATCATCGACGCCTGGGACGAAGCGCCGCGCGCACCGCACCCTGCGGCTGCGCATTCTGTCGACGTGTTGCCGCCGTTGCACGCGTGGCAGTCGCGCCTCAGGGAGCCCGAATACGTAGCCCGCGTCGCGCTGATCCAAGACGCGATCGCGGCGGGGGAGACTTATGAAGCCTGCCTCACGCACGCGTTTACCGTGACGACGGATCGGGGAGAGGTGGACCCGCTTGCGGTGTACCTTCGCTTACGCCTGCGGAACGCCGCGCCGTATGCGGCCTACTTTTCGTTTGAGGGTTTAGACTTATTGTCCTCCTCGCCAGAATTGTTTTTGGAATCGTCTGAGGGCTTGTTGCACAGCCATCCCATAAAGGGCACCAGACGACGCGGCGCCGACCGCGATGCCGACCGTGCCCTACGCGACGACCTGGCGACATCGCCCAAGGATGCCGCCGAAAACCGCATGATCGTTGACCTCACGCGACATGACCTTGCGCGCGTGTGCGAGCCGGGGTCGGTGGTGGTCACCAAATTTTTGCGCGTTGAAGAATACCCTGCCGTCTTTCAACTGGTGTCGGATGTGCAAGGTCGACTCACACGTGCTGTAACAGCACCTGAAGCGATCGCAGCGTGCTTTCCCGGTGGGTCGATGACCGGAGCGCCTAAAGAGCGTACCGTCGAAATCGTGAGTTCATTGGAGGTGGAGCCGCGGGGCGCGTACTCCGGGGCGATGGGCTATTTAACCGGTGGCGGCGGTTTTGTGTTGTCGATGGTCATCCGCACCATTGAGCATACCTCGACGCCCGGCGGTGACCTATGGCGCGTTGGCTGCGGCGGGGCGGTGCTAGCCGATTCTGATGCGGCGTCTGAATGGCGAGAAGCCACCCTCAAAGCCCGCAGTGTGATTGATGCGGTCAGTCAGGATCGCGCGGGTTGAGCCCTCGGTCTGAGGCTGTGTACAGATGGTATCTTGAATCCCATGAAGCGGATCAAAAACCCTGATAAAATGTTACGGACTGTCTTTGCGTGTGTAGGCCTTCTGGTGTGCTTTGCGGCCTCAGAGGCGCACGCCGATCTACACCTGATCGGCGGGGGCGGCTGGTCTGGCCCGCGTGGCGATAGTTCGTCTTACATCCTCAATGGGTTGACCGGCGAACTCGGGCTTGAACTGGAAATGGGTCCGAATCTGGGGCTCACCGTGGGCGGCGCCTATACGACCTTTGATGCGGATGCCGCTCAGCTGAGGTCCGATCTCGGACTGGCGGCGACAGACCCGATCGATGGTTCAACCAAAATCATCGACCTCACGCTCGCCCCCAAGCTTTATCTGACAAATAACGATATCGCCGCCTTCGTATTGCTCGGCGGTGGCCCGCGCTGGATCACGCACCGCTCAACCGCGGCGGTTACGGGCGTTCAAAGCGAACGCAGTGAACAGGCCTGGGGTGCCGTGTTAGGTTTCGGCCTCGACATCGCATTCTCAGAAGGCTTTCGTATCGGTTTTGCGCCTTCGTACCATCGTGTAAACGCGGAGCGTCGCCCCATCGAATACATGACGTTCGTGTTTTATCTCAAAATTTAGCCGGCACACCCGCGGTGTGTGAGAAACACTTCCAAGTCATCGACGCGCCGCAAATCGGCCCCCAAACCATCTCGTTCGTGCGCGCTTAACGTCACCTGTTTGGCCTCCGCCACAATCCCACGCGCTTCGATCAATTCGTTTAACGAAACCGCGATTTCCGCCCGTAAAACCAGCGCCGAAAAGAGTTGGGGGGCGGGCGCTCCCGTGTTGTGATTCAGGCCTTCGTCGAGTAGACGCGCTGCCGCCGCGTGGTCGCGCGCCCGGTCAAGGCGCACAGCCTCGGCCAGAATGTGCGTCAACGAAGATGTTGAATCAACAGGGAGCGCTGGGTCAGATGGATTCCTGGATGACATCACCCGAATGTGCAAAATTCGAGTGTGACTGTCCGAGGACTGTCGCGTCGTGTGGAAGGCTTTGCTCGTGTGCGCTTAAGACCTGCAGCAGGCGGTCCATGATCGGGCCCGCCTCAAACTGAGCCGCGCGCTCCACGGCCGCACGCCGGAATGTGGCCGCTCTGTGGGGGTCCGCAAGGTATTCACCCGCCAAACGGCCCATGTCTGTGGCGGACTGCGCGTGGTAGCCGCAAACGCCTTCGCGGATCAAATCGCGTGGACCCTTGGTATCGTAGGCCACGGCGGGCAAACCGCACGCCATGGCTTCAAGGAGTACGCACGAGAAGGTATCGAACCACGACGGGAGCAATAGGAGGTCGCTGGCCGCAAAGGCCGTCGCCAATTTTTCGGGAGGCAGCCAGCCGAGGAAGATCGCATCCGGGTGGGCCGCACGCAGTTCGGCTTCCATCGGGCCCGTGCCTGCGAAGGCGAGCACGGCACCAGGCGCGCGCTCACGGGCGCGGGCCAAAGCCTGAGGCAAATCGCGTAACCCTTTTTCGGCGCTCAATCGTCCGGCGAAAATCAAAACCTTCGCATCGGGTGCCAGGTTCGGGAACATTTCCGAACGGGCCGCTTCTTGCGAGAGCGGCATGAACTGGGGGCGGGTCCAGTGCGCCGTGAGGTGAAGCTTCTCGCGGGGGATGCCGAAATCGTGGCCCGCAAAAATATCGCGTTGCTCGGTGTTCAGCAGGTATAGACCATCGAAGGCTCCGTAGAACGCGCGCAGAATGCGGCGGACGCGGTCCGATTGGTGGATATCGAGGTCGAGATTGCGCTTGGCGAAATCCATCCAATCGGTATGCACGTAAAAGTGAGCGGGTACCGCGAAGGCGTGCTTGAGATAGAGGGCGACCAGACCCATGGGGGCTTCGGTCGAACAGATGATACGGTCGTAACCGCCGTCTTGGAAGATTTTCTGAACCTGCAAGAGGTCAGGCATGCGGAACGGTTGATCGGGGTAGAAGGGAAAGCGGACTTCGGTCAATGCAGGCACATTGATCAGGTGAGGTCCCTCTTTACCCTCAGGCAGATTGCAGGCGAGGAAGTCGATCGGCAAATCACGGCGGCGCACTTCATCCAGGGTGGCCTGCAAGGCGTGAGAGACGCCGTTTTTGTCGTACAAGGTATCGGTAAGCCAGAGCGTGCGCGAGGCGGGGCGTGCGCGGCCAAGGCGGGCCGCGAAGCTGTCGACAAAAGCGCGCCGATCGTTGAGTACCGCGTGCGCGGCGAAGGACGCGCCCCCTAAAACGGTCGAAGCCAGAAAGGGGAAGGGCAAACCATCAGTGAGGTTGCCAAGGCTCGTCACGGCTTTGCCGGTGCCTGCTGAAGAACGGCGCGCGCGTTTTTTCGAACTATCCGTCCACGCTCTAAAGTGGATGGGCAACTCAAAGTGCTCGAGCGCCGCGGCAAAAGAGGGGGCCCCACCCGCAACGGGCGCGCTCGACACCACACCGGCGGTTGTGGCTGTAGGACCCGGCTCAATGGTAAACGGCTTGAGTTTGGTCTCTACCCGCTTCATCAGAATGTTTTGCAAGGTGCCGAACATTTTCGGTAACACGGTTTTCAAGGTCTGGATGTTTTCTGCCGGAGAGGCGCGTCGCGCCTGGGCGAGCGTATCGATGTCTTCGATCAGGGGGCGATAGTCGCGCGAGGTGGCATGCTTGAGCCACCATGCCGGCCGCTTCCCTTGCAGTCCGCGACTAAACACCTTGAGAAAGCGCGAGGTGTGCTTGTGTCGACGCAGTTCCATCAACCCGTTGCCGATGAGAAAAGCCGTGAGCTTTTCGTGGGGTTCGCCGCGGTGCAACAACAAGCGCACAAGACCGGGGTCATCCATTTTCAGGGCGGCTTGTGAGAAGTATTCCAAAAATGCGGTCGTGAGTTTTTCCTCGGAACAATCCACGCCAAACGGCGCGTGCGTTCCGGCGCGGAGGCCTTCGAGGGCGAGGTCCGAGGCTTTGCGGCCTGAGGTGCGCCAGCCAGGCGCATGAATCAAGGTTCCGGTCGAACCGGCGAACATCCCAAAGTGGCAGTCCGAGCCGCCGGTGACGCGCTTCATCAGTGGGTTGCGTGTGAAGTCGTTCGGATTGAGACCGGTTGCGCGTGCGGCCTCATCGATCCGCTCCGCGTCTAGCGACGCGGCCCATTCCATGGTCAACAGATTCTGCCATGCATCGCGCTGCCCGTTCACCCCTTCGAAGCGTTCGAACAGAAGCGCGAAGCGATCCATGAGGTCTTGGCTAGGCTCTTTGCCGGGCGCATAAAAATGAAGGGGGTGAGCGAGTACGGTCGGTATGTTACGCTCGGCGGTAAAAGCCTGAAACTTGTACACATCCTTCCGAAGTACCTGAAGCCGTTCTTCCTCTTCCGGTGTGAACCCGAAGGTCAACACGTGCACCCCCACATTCACATCGGGGAATGTGCAGCTGAATTCTGCCGCAGGCAGAATGTCTTCACCCTTGTCGAGGAGTTCCCAGCAACTGCGTGCGTTATTGTGGTTTGTGATGGTGATGGCATCCGAACCGTGGCGGCGCAAGGTTTTCACCAATTCACGCGGCGGGAGCCACGTTTCCGGGAGGCGCAGCAATCGACCGAGCGTTTCGTCTGGCACATCGCTGTTGCGGTCGTGACAGTGGAGGTCGATGCGGAGCACATCGTTTTCGATCGCCGAAGGAATAGCCATCCGTGAGTGTTGGACGGCGAGGTTCAGATCGTGTGCGATGCGGTCTTTAAACGTGTCGTTCATAAGTCACCCTTCTTGGGTGGTGAAATGCGGAGTCCGATTTGTTCGAACCCCCGTGGTTTTGGACGAAAACACCATGCGTCCGGCTGCGCCGGCGAGCCGTACTCGCAGATGAGGGCCGTACGCTTCACAAATCTCGGTCGGGATAATCAAACTCCGACCCAACGAGAGGGGCAGGCAAAACACGATGGTGCCGGCATCCTGATGGGGTTTGCGCTGGCACGCCCATTCGATGATCAACACCTTGCGCGCGTTCTCTTTTTCGCCGCCGAACAGGTTGTCCCCGTCGGTGTGCTCGGTTCCCCAGGTCATGCGATACGTGATGGTGCCATGCAGTGTGGGGGCACCCGTGACGCCCAAGGCTTCGCCGGGGCGGAACCACGCCGCCGGTACACCCGAGCAGAGCAGAAGCTTTCCCTCTTCTTCGCGGACGAGTACGTCGCGCATGAGGCTCAGGAATTCTGAGGCCGCCCACCCGTGGTCGCCATCGCCCATACAACCGCCGCCGGTGCGCGGGTGAATTGCTTCGGGCCATGCGAGCGTGGGTCCGCCGTGGCGCAACAAACTTTCGAGCACCGTGATCGCGCGCGGGTCTTGGCGCACCAGGAGCGCCCGTGCCACTTGGGCGGAGAGGTAAGGATTGAGACCGGTGTGGATGATCTTTTGCAGGAAAAGACCATCTCGCAAGTTGTGACGGGCCAGGTATTCCACGGTGCCCGATACCCATTCTACGCCGGGCTTGATCACGCCCAGCGGTGAGAGGCCGACGAGGTTGCCCACAGCGGCGGAGTCTAAGTCGCGGTAGGGAGAGCAGGGCAGCCCTACGCTGCCGGCGCGGCGAAAGGATGCGTCCATTGAGGCGTCCACATCGGCACGGAAATCTGCAATCATAGCCTCAAGGCGCGTTGCCTCGCGCGCGTGTTTGAGAAACCGTGCGGCCCACAATAATTTTTCAAGCCCCGCGATGCTCCAGAGTGCATCCCAGTAGTAATGGTCATTCGGCCCGAAGTGTTCCGCCGAAAACCCGGCGGGCAATAGTCCAAAATGTGGATTCGTCGACAACGCTTTGCCGGGCTCGCTTGTTTTGGGACGCGCCTTGGTTTTATGGCGCATGCGGTCGATCCATAAGGCGCCGCGCCACAGCGCGGGCCACGCGTGGGCCAACAGGGCAGGGTCGCCGCCCCGCTGTACATGACCGATGACGGTCCAGAGCGCTTGGCCATTGCTGTCCCATTCACCGTTTTGGCTGCGGAAAAACCCGCTCCGGTCTTGACGCTTCAGGCTCGCATCCATTTTGCTCGCCACCCGGTCGCCGAACCCAATCTGGTCAAAGGCGAGGGCAATAAAGGCCGCATCACGGAACCAATGACCATGGTACAAGAACGACCCCGGCGTAAAGCGATCGCCGTCATCGAATACCGTGATGCGGCCCTTGACCGCACGAAAGGCCTTAGTCAATTCGTCGTGCGGAATCTCAATTTGAAGGCCTGTGCGTTCAGCCTCCCGCAACCGTTGTAGTTCACCCGCACGCAGCGCATCGATCACGGCGGGCGACGGAATACGAGCGATCCCGCCGCGACCGTAAGAACGGCGACTGCGTGCGATCACCCCCAAAGTGTTCAAGTGTCTGGTTTCACCCGGCTCTAACACCCAATGGTATTCCGCCGCGGCGGACACCATGCCCGAATCCGATTCGAGGCGCACGACCGACTTACCGCGCTCCGGATGCTGCAGCGAATCGCCTTGCCACCGATTCGAAAGCGTCACGCGGTCTGGTGCCTGCGGCATCAGGAGTGCCGGCTTGCCATTGACGAGGAACACGCCACTTTCGCGCCCCTCATCGCCCATGGTCTCAACGCGGTCGTGACGGATGGCGCCAATCGGGCTGAACATCAGCGGGTTGTAAGGCCGTAAGGCAATGCCGAACGTCAGCGTCAGGCGACGAGACGAGAGGTTGCGGACCGTGTGCGTGCAGGACAGCCATTCGGGTGTGTCGTCGCGCTGACTGGAGAGCGCAGGCCCTCGCAGGGCGAGGCATTCAGAAGACCATTCGATATCAGGCCGTGTTTGGTAGTGTGTGATCACGGCCGGCAAGGTGCCCTCACGCAACTCTTGACGCGTGCCCGTGAGGCGTGGCGGATAAAACCCCACACCGTCCACACGCACGTATGGGAACCACGACCACCCGTAGGGACGAAGGGTGATCATACCCACGGGGTCGACCATCGCTTCGCGCTGCGAGCCTTCAACGCCCAGCGACGTCCAGTTGCGGGCCGTGAGGTTGCTCTTGATCACATTGGTGCCGGTGGGTAGAAACGCGTCCGACTCGGGGTCGATCTGCCGCTCCACCCAATACGGCCACACCCATGACGAATTGCTTTGCATCGCCATGGTGTTGTTGAGACCTGCGAGCACCAGCGAGAGGCCTTGCTCCACCAGTTCGGCGGGGAAGGCGACGTCGGCGGGGCGACCCGCATGTTTAAGCGATTTGAGAAGCGGGATGAGGTGGCGTTTGCCCGTCCAGCGTAAGTAAACGCCGAGCAGGATTTCGCTGAGGGAGGCGTTATTCAAGCGGTGTCGGAGACCCTGTTAAAGAGCGTGAGGTTTCTCATCGCGCATAAGAGTACACGGGGGAAAACCCACTGGAAACGGTTCGGACCCCTCCGTAACCGGGCTGAAATGTGTGTGACCGGCTTTCGTGACAAGCGCGGTTGTTCACAATTGTGAATAGAATGGGGGTAGCAGGAATTGCAGAAATCTCGACAAAATCAGGGTTTTAAACACCGAAGTGACAGGTTTTCAGGGGGTGATTGACATCCTGTCAGACACGCGGCGTCAGGTTGGGGGTCTAAGGTTGCTGTGGAAAAAAGCGCCAGACTTCTGGCCCATTTAGACCTGCTCAGGCGTCTCACAGGGCAGGAGACGCTTCGTGCGGGTCCGCCGAAGATATGCATAAAAATATGTATGATATTATTTCAGGTTCGTTCGAATGGAACGAAGAGAAAAACCTGCTTCACCAACAGAAGCATGGGATTTCCTTCGAAGAAGCCTCACTCGTCTTTAACGATCCGCATCGAGTACTCGTATTCGAGGAAGAGCACGGCAGTGACCAAGAAATCGGATACCATTGTATCGGATCGGTGGATGGTGGTGTTGTGACTGTTCGTTTCACGAACCGTGATTTTAAGGTCAGAATCATCGGCGCGGGATTTTGGAGAAAGGGGCGCATCGCCTATGAAAAAAAGAACGGGTAAGTTCAGTAACGTGGAATACACCGAGGGACCTTTGGGCAACTTGGTCATCATCGACGATTTTATACCGCCTCCAGATCAATTGATTTTCACAGAGGAAAAAACTCGTGTGACGATCAATCTGAATCAATCCAGCGTGAATTTTTTCAAGCAAGAAGCCCAACGCCATGGCACACAGTACCAGAAAATTATTCGGAGCGTACTCGACGTCTATGCCCGGAACGCCCAAGAGAAGGCGGCGAAAAAATCGTCGAAGAATATGTCGATAAAATTTAAGGCCACCAAGTCCGTTAAGGTTTGAATGTGACTCACTCATCCAATTCGTCTCAACAGAATTCTCGCGATTTAATCACCCGCGATTTGCAGCATGTGTGGCACCCGTGCTCGCAAATGAAAGACTACGAGACTTTCCCCCCGGTCGATGTGGTATCCGCGGCCGGCTCGCAGCTGACCCTGCGCGACGGCTCTACCCTCATCGACGCCACCTCGAGTTGGTGGTGTAAAACTTTAGGTCACGGCCACCCGCGCTTGCGGTCAGCGCTCGCGCGGCAGGCCGATCGGTTCGAACATGTGATCGGCGCGAATACGGTCAACGAGACCTTGGTCGGTCTCTCGGAGAGGCTCGCGGCCTTGTGCCCGCCGCTCGACAAAGTGTTTTACGCGGGCGATGGTTCAAGCGCGGTGGAGATCGCGCTCAAAATGGCACTGCATGCGCAACGCATCCGCGGGCAAGCGCAGCGCACCCAATTCATCGCGCTTGAAAACGGGTATCACGGCGAAAGTGGCCTCTCGTTGGCCGTCAGTGATCTCGGGTTGTACCGCGCGCCCTACGCGGCCGTGCTGCCCACGCCGGTGATCGTGACGGGCTTGCCGTATGTCACGGGTATGAGCGACCCGTTGTGGAACGATTGCAGCGCGGCGTGGCCCGCGATCGAGGCGCAACTCGAGGCACACAAAGACACCGCCGCCGCGCTGATCGTCGAGCCGGTGCTGCAAGGCGCGGGCGGCATGCGGGTCTACAGCCCTGACCTATTACGTCGCCTCCGCGCCTGGGCGACGCGCACCGGCGTGCTGTTGGTGGTCGATGAGATCCTTACGGGGTTTTGGCGCACAGGCCGCATGCTGGCCATCGATCACGCCGGCATCGCCCCAGATTTGATGTGCCTTTCAAAAGGTCTGACCGCGGGGTGGATGCCGTTTTCGGCCACACTCGTGCATGGCGATGTCTACGACTTGTTTTACGCGGACTACGGCCAAGGTCGCGACTTTTTGCATTCCAACACCTACTCAGGTCACGCGCTTGGCGCGGCGGTGGCGCGCGAAGCCCTCGCGCTGTACGACGAGCCGGGGTTTGCGGCAGACGTCGAAGGGTTTTCCGCCGCGCTCGGGCAGCGCTGGGCTCAGGTGATGACCGAGACCGGGGCCCTGCGCAATGCGCGCGCCGTGGGCGGTATGGTTGCGGCTGACCTCGCCCTGCCCGATCACCTGAAGGGGGCGCGCGCAGGATTTGCCGTGTTCCGCGAGGCGGTACAGCAGGGGGCCTTGTTGCGGCCGCTGGGCAATACCGTGTATTGGTTGCCACCCTTGAATACGCCCGCGGCCGACCTGGACCGCCTCGCGGACGTCACCGCAGGGGCCTTACGCGCCGTACGGCATGACATGGGGTGGTGAGAGGTCCGAAGGGGAGGCCGCGCCCCGCAGGGCCAAAATCCCTAAAGGCCTGTTCAAGCCCCTTTTGCGCCCCTAAACCGGGCCGGAGGCCGTGATAATGTTTCACGGCCCCCTCGCCCCCGGATTGTTAATATTCGAAGCCCGATTCAGCGGTTCACTTTAGGGACCGCAGACAGCTACAAAGGACGTTTGGCATGAAGTATCTGGTTTTTGTTGAAGATTCCGCGAGCCGCCGGCAGGTTGAAGATCTGCTCAATGCCACCTCACTCCCTCACGAAGCGCTGACGCTTGACGATTTGCTCGTCAAGGGCCGTGCCGATGGCTACACCGCCGTGGTGACCGAGCATGAGACCTGGCAGCGTAACGCGTCTATCCTGCGCTATTTCGAGTGCTTGGAGTCGCTGAATCAAAAGCCTCTGCTGGTGTTCAGCAAGTTGAAGAAGCAAAATGGTATCAAGCTGCGCCGTACCAAGGCGCAGACCCTGCACAGCCCTTTGCCTGCCCAGGTCAAAGACGTGCAGCCGCTGCTCCTGCAAATGGGTTGATCGCAGGATAGAGTCGGCCCATGAGCCCGACGCGACATTTGGTTCGACGTGACACCACCCGCGCACCTTTTGCGCCGCGGGTTGGTGTCGGTGCAGCGAAGGGTGCGGTCATGAATTCCCCGGAATGGTTTGAGCGGTGGTTTGGTGAGGAGTACAAACGATTGTACCCGCACCGCGATGCCGTGCAGGCGCGCGATCAAGTGGCCGCTGTGCGCGAGGCCATTCGTCGCCACGCACCCGAGCTCGCCCTTACGTCTATACTCGATATTGGATGTGGCGCAGGCCGACATGTGGCGGCTCTGCGGGCCGACCCGTCGGCGTCGTTGATCACCGGGATCGACCTCAGTCCCGTGCTGTTGCGCGATGCACGTCGCGAAGGCCATGCGGTGACGCGTGCCGATATGCGTCGTCTGCCGTTCGCCGATCACTCTTTCGATCTGGTCGCTTCGTTCTTTACCTCCTTTGGTTACTTCGCCACGTCTACGGAAGATGCCGCGGCATTGAGCGAGTTTGTGCGCGTGGTGCGCCCGGGCGGTTTTTTGTTTCTTGACCTCCCTAATGCGGCCGTGGTGCTGAGTACGCTGGTCCCCAGCGATTCGATCACCATCCCGGGCCGCACCGTGAGCGTCACGCGCGCGGTCGAAGACTCTGTCGTG
Source organism: Fibrobacteria bacterium (assembly GCA_044338885.1). Classification (GTDB taxonomy): domain Bacteria; phylum Fibrobacterota; class Fibrobacteria; order UBA11236; family UBA11236; genus UBA11236. Next base: position 3,428 of record JBIIWL010000021.1, on the reverse strand, counting down.
GTCAAGCGCATTCGTATCGAACATGAGAGCGGCACCATCGAACATCATGAAGAACGGGTCAGGTTGTATGAGCTGGGGGTGATTGTTCCCCTGCTGACACGCGCGGGGGTGGAAGTGATCCACGTGATGGGCGACGAGGTCGGCCGGGCCTTTGATCCACAGACGTCGCCTCGCATGAGCCTTTTGCTACGGCGCACAACAGCCGCACCCGAGGGCGTACGATGAGCACGCGCGAACGTTTGGTGTTCAGTCATCCCGTGCGGGATGCGGCGTCCAAGTTTCTGCGCGACCACGCCGACGGGGCCCCCTTATTTCCGGCCGGCTCCTTCGCATCGGATGCGGCACTCACACGCCGCGCCCACAAGCTTGACGCGTGGAATGGCGCGGGACCTGTGCGCCGCGCGTCTTTGGCTGAATTTCTCGCGGCACAAAACACCTCGCTGCCTCATAGTGCCTTACACCCCGCGCAGGTGGCCAACTTGGACGCAGCGGGCCAGGCCAACACGCTCTTTGTGACGACGGGTCAACAACCGGGTTTGCTCGGTGGCCCCGCCTTGGCCTTACATAAGGCCTTGACTGCGGTGGCGTGGGCGCGCGACGCCAGCGCGCGCCTTGGTCGCCCGGTAGTCCCCATTTTTTGGATTGCAGGCGATGACTCCGACCTCGCTGAGTCTAATGCGGTCGAATTTTTAGAACCCGGCGCCACCATCACCTCGCTCACGCTCGATTTTACCGATTCCGAAGACGCGATTCCGATGAGCTTGCGCGTGATCGACCATGCCGGCGCGCGTGCGGTCTTGGAGTCACTGCCCGCATCGTGGTCGCCTGCGGCGCGCGCTGTGGCGGCCGCGTGTTATGCACCCGGTCGCAGTTTGACCCAGGCCTTCCGCGCCCTGTTGCAGGCCTTGCTCGGACCCGAAGGCCTGCTGTTTATCGACGGCTTTGATGCCACGCGCCGGCCTGAATCTCAAGCTTTACTGCGTCGTGTCACCGAGAATTCGCCGGCCTTCCATGAGGCTTTGTTGCGAGGCACGACGCGTTTGCGCGACGCGCTCAGCTTACCGCCGCAGGTGCCCGTGCGTCCTGGAACGGTTCCGGTCTTTCTGCTCGAGAACCAGCGGCGCACACGTTTGTTCGCCTCCGACTCGGGTCGCATCTACGCCGCCGGGGATGAAGGGCGCGACCTGCGGGCCACACTCAGCGAAAAAACTTTATTGCACAGCGCGCTCACGCGGCCATTGATTGTGGAGCAATTGTTTCCCGCACTCGGCCATGTACTCGGGCCTGCCGAGTTGCGTTACTTCGCGCAGCTTGCCGATGTGTTCCCCGCCTTTGGCGAATCGTTCCCCTTGGTGGCCCCGCGTCGGCAGGCCATGCTTGTGCCGCGTGCGGACCTGATGGCGCTTGAGGCGCTCGGTTTTCGCGCCGATGAGTTGACCGACCTGCGGCCCTCGCGCGTGCGCGCGCACTTGACGGAACAAGCCTGGCGCGGCCACCCGGCGGCGGCGGCGTTCCCCGATGCCGAGTACGAGCGCTTCCGTGAGGCCCTCAAAGCCTACGAGACAGAAAACTTCCCGGCCGCTGCCAACCGGTTTGAAACCGCGCGCCGCCGCCTCGACCGCGCCCTGGGCTATCATCGCGACACCGCACGGGCGCTGGTCTTCGCCGCATCGGCTGCGGAGCAATTCCGCGCACTTCAGCCCTTGCTCCGCTGGTGCGCCGGCGGCGCGCAAGACCGCCACCTCAATAGCCTTTCGTTATGGAACGCACTGGAGCATTCGAGCGGCGAGTTTAGGGCGCACTGCGCACGGGTCGCCAGCCCCACTGACACCGTCTCGGTCTATGTGATCGACCGCAATGAGGGAGACACCCCGTGAACCAAAAACCCAAAGCACGCCGCGTTCATAAGGCCGCACCAAAGTCTGCGGCGAAGGTCAACCTTAAAGGTGATCGCGGTATCGATTATATGGCCGTGGCCGCGCACCCCGATGATGCCGAATTGTTCGGCGCGGGTACGTTCCTTAAACTTCGCGCGCTCGGTCGCACAGGGATTCTCGTTGACGTGACCGATGGCGCTGCGGGCACGCGCGGTACGGCCGACATCCGCGCGCGTGAGGCCAAAGCCGCCGCCAAAGCCTTGGGGATGAGTCGGGTTTGCCTTGGCGAACCCGACGGCCGCGTGCGGAACACGTTGGAGGCCCAGGCCAAGCTGGTGGAACTCATCCGCCTGTACAAGCCGAAGGTTGTGTTTACGCATCACGCCGCCGAAGAACACCCTGATCATATGGCCACCGCGGCTCTTGTGAAAGAGGCGGTTTTTCGGGCTGGCCTTAAAAAGTTCGAACGTGAAGACGGGAGCGCCGTCGCAGGCGAACCGCACCGCCCCGGCCGCATTTTTTATGCGGTGCATTCAGCGCTTTCAGTAACGCCTTCATTTTGCGTCGATATCACCGCGCATTGGGAGGCCAAGCTTGGTGCGATCCGTTGCTATGAAAGTCAGTTCCATAACAAGTCGGCGGCTCGCTTTGCCGGAAAAACCGACTTGGCGACTCCGGCGTTTTTGGATGCCATGGAAGTACGCGCCCGCTTTTATGGTCAACGCATTCGCCGCCGGTATGCGGAAGCCTTCTGGTGTGAAGAGTTGGCCGAAGTGGCCGACCCAACGGCGTTGGGTTTAGAACGATTTCCTTGAATTGAGTTTGGAATAGATTGAGTACGAAAGGTTTTTGAATGAACGGTCGACCTCTTAAAATCGGCATTACCTGTCACCCCACGGTCGGTGGCAGCGGAATTCTCGCCTCGGAGCTCGGCAAGTTTTTAGCACGCCGTGGCCACGAGGCGCACTTTATCACCATGAGCGTGCCGTATCGGTTGCGAGAAGAGTTCAGCGAGAACATTTTCTTCCACACCGTGGAGGTCGAGCCCTACCCGTTATTTGAGCATACGCCGTATAACATGGCCTTAGCCGCCAAGATGCGGGAAGTCGCCGCCTCCGAAAAGCTCGATGTGCTCCATGTTCATTATGCGATCCCGCACGCCATCAGTGCGTATCTCGCTGCACAGATGTTACGCCCTCAGGTGCTCCCTGTGGTCACGACCTTACACGGGACCGACATCACCTTAGTCGGCCAAGACAAAAGCTTTTTCGAACTCACGCGCTTTGGGATTGAGCAGAGTACCGCCGTCACAGCGGTGTCCGATTACCTCAAAGCCAAAACCGAAGAGGTGTTCTCGCCCAAGCGTGAAATCCGCCGTATCCACAATTTTGCCGACGCCAATTTATTCCGCAAGCATGCGGCAGGCGGACGTTCGTGTCATCGCTCCGCCTTCGCGCCCCATGGTGAAGTCGTGTTTATGCACATGTCCAACTTTAGACCGGTCAAGCGCGTGCAAGACGTGGTTAAAGTATTTGCAGCCGCGGTTGAGGG
>JBIIWL010000020.1:0-14511 GCA_044338885.1 Fibrobacteria bacterium | reverse complement strand
GGCTTCCTTCACGGTCTTCGGGGCACCGTCGACAACGGCCTTGGCTTCAGCCAAGCCCAAGCCGGTGATGGCACGGACGACCTTGATCACGTTGATCTTGTTTGCGCCGGCTGCTTCGAGAACGAGGTCAAACTCGGTCTTTTCTTCAGCGGCGGCGGCGCCGGCGGCCGGAGCGGCCACGGCAACGGCGGCTGCAGCAGCAGCCTCAAGACCGTATTCGTTCTTCAGGTAATCGGACAATTCCTTGGCCTGCAGCAATGACAGGGCCACGATCTTGTCGCCGATTTCTTTAATGGCGGGGTTGTAGGTTGCTTCGGACATGGTACGCTCCTCGTGAGTGAGTTTTGTGTTTGTGAACTATTTGTTTGTGAACAAGAGCTTCGGGAACGGTGCCCTTAGTTCCCGACCTGTTCGCCGGACTCGATTTTCGAGACCAGAGATTGGATTTGGCTGGCGATTGCGGAAGCCGGACCCTTGACCAAGGCCAAGAGGGTTGAACCGGGGCCGAGAGCCAAGGTGACGATTTGCGCTTGGAGTTCGCGCTTACCGGGCATCTTGGACAAGGTCACGAGTTGCGCACCGTCATAGGCCTGGCCGTCCATGTGGGCGACTTTGGCTTTGAGGGTGACGGTATCGTACTTCTTGAGGAATTCAACCAGCATTTTAGCGGGCGCGATGGGATCTTCGGCATCAGCCAAGATCACCGCCGTGGGGCCTGCGAGGTACTTATCGAGACCCTCGACGCCCACATTGGCGAGCGCGCGCTGGATCAACGAATTCTTAGCCACGCGCATGGTGATACCCTTCTTACGCAGCGTGCTGCGAAGAATGGTCACCTGTTCCACCGTGACACCGGTGAAATCGGCGAGATAAACGCCTGACGAGGCCTTGAAGGATTCAGTCAGCTGGGAGACGACTTCTGATTTTGCGATAGCCATGGTCGCCCCTTACTTAAATGCGGAACGATCGATCCGGACACCCGGAGTCATCGTACCAGCGAGAGTGATGCTCTTGACGTACACGCCTTTGGCGGTCGCCGGCTTTGCCTTGATCACGGAATCGATCAGCATAGAGGCGTTCTCTTTGAGCTGATCAAGGGTGAAGGACATCTTGCCAACCGGAGCGTGAACGTTCGCGCCCTTATCGACGCGATAGCTGATCTTACCGGCTTTGAGCTCTTTGACGATTTGCGCGACGTTGGTCGTAACCGTACCGGCTTTGGGGCTCGGCATGAGGCCACGGGGACCAAGAACGCGGGCAACACGGCCGACGAGCGGCATCATGTCAGGAGTGGCAACGACGGCGTCGAAGTCCATCCAACCTTCTTGAATTTTGGTGACGAGCTCTTCTGCGCCGACGTGGTCGGCACCAGCAGCGGTGGCTGCCTTTTCGAGTTCGCCTTTGGCCAAAACCAAAACGCGCACGGTGCGACCAGTACCGTGAGGCAACACGATGTTGCCGCGCACGACCTGGTCGCTGTGACGGGGATCGACACCGAGGTTCAGGTGAACCTCAAGCGTGGGATCCAGCTTGAATTTTCCATTTTCCTTCAGGATCTTGATGGCTTCGGTCAGGCCGTATTCACGACCTGCTTCCAGCTTCTCTAAGATGCTGAGGTAGTTTTTGCTTCTTTTCATGCGCTCTACCTTGGTTGAATGTTCTTGACCCGTTAATCCTCTCACTTGGTACGACCCGTGAGGGAAGCCAAGCCGAGGGGTTGCGAAACCTGATGACGTTGCCGTCTTCGATTTCTGTCCGGCATTTCTACCGGATAATCTTGTCCAGAACCGTCTTTAGTCGACGATGTCCAGACCCATGCTCTTGGCGGTACCCGCTACCATGGCAGCGGCCGACTCGAGCTTATCCGTGTTGAGATCGGGCATCTTCATTTTGGCGATGTCTTCGATCTGCTTTTGCGTGATCTTGCCAACCTTTTTACGGTTCGGCTCGCCGGAACCTTTTTCAAGGCCGATGGCTTTCTTAATCAGTTCGGGCACCGGCGAGACCTTCGTAATGAAGGTGAAGCTGCGGTCGGCATACACCGTGATAACCACGGGGATGACGAAACCCTTCTTATCCTGCGTGGCGGCGTTGAACGCCTTGCAGAATTCCATAATGTTCACACCACGCTGACCGAGCGCAGGGCCGATCGGCGGGGACGGGTTGGCGGCGCCGGCAGGAACCTGCAGTTTGATATATCCGGTAATCTTCTTGGCCACGTCGTTGACTCCTCAATAAATTTTGCGCGTACGCGTCTGTGCTGACTCGACTAGATGAAAGCGGTTTAGACCGCGTCCACCTGCCCGAAATCCAGTTCCACCGGGGTCGAGCGACCGAAGACGCTGACCATAACTTTGAGCTTACCCTTCTCCGCGTGAATTTCTTCCACCACGCCGTCGAAGTCTTTGAACGGCCCGTCCTTGATCCGGATTTTGTCTCCGTTATGGAACGGGATTTCCACGATTTTCGCCTCGGTTGTTTCCGGGGCTTCCTGACCGAGGATGCGATCCACTTCTGCTTTGCGCAGAGGCTGGGGCTTGTTGTCCACGCCCACGAAGTGCGTCACGCCGGGGACGTCAGTCACCGCGTGCATCGTGTCTTTGTTCAACTCCATCTCGACCAGGATATAGCTGGGGAAGAATTTGTGGTCTCGGACCGTCTTCTTACCCTTCTGGATCGTGGTCACTTCACGGGTGGGAACCAAAACCTGGCCGATATATTCGGTGAGGCCGTTCCGCTCCACGAGAGCATCGAGGTGAAGCTTCACCTTGCTCTCTTGGCCCGAATACGTGTGCACGACATACCACTTTTTCACGATTGCTTCCTTTTTGCCAGTGCGCGCCCGGAGGCTTAGCGCAATGCCTTTGCGATAGAGCTCACGAACACGCCTAAGGCGGAGTCCACAACGCCCACGAAAACGCTGCACACAATAGCGAAAATGATGACCGTGATGGTTGCGCCCCGCAGTTCATCGCGGGTCGGCCAAGTGACCTTCCTGAGTTCCAGGAGGACGTCACGGATGTAGTTCTGCAAACGACGCATTTTGTTTTTTCCAGGCCAGGGGGGACTTGAACCCACAACCAACGGTTTTGGAGACCGCTACTCTACCAATTGAGCTACTGACCTAAGATCCCTTCTGTTTCGGGGTTAGGCGATGATTTCGGTCACAACGCCGGCGCCGACAGTCTTGCCGCCTTCGCGAATTGCGAAGCGCAAGTCCTTGGCCATAGCGATGGTGGAGATGAGCTCCACTGTGCACGAGATATTATCACCCGGCATCACCATTTCCACGCCTTCGGGAAGCGTCATCGAACCAGTCACGTCCGTCGTGCGGAAGTAGAACTGGGGACGGTAGCCACCAAAGAACGGAGTATGACGGCCGCCTTCATCCTTTGAAAGGACGTAGATCTCTGCCTTGAAGTGCGTGTGCGGGGTGATCGAACCGGGCTTGGCCAAAACCTGGCCGCGCTCGATGTCTTTCTTTTCCGCGCCGCGGAGCAGAAGGCCCACGTTGTCGCCGGCTTGCGCCGAGTCGAGCAACTTGCGGAACATTTCCACACCGGTCACCACAAACTTCTTGCTGTCACCCAAACCAACGCGCTCGATTTCCTCGGAAACCTTGACCTGGCCCTGTTCCACGCGACCGGTGGCGACGGTGCCGCGGCCGGTGATGGTGAACACGTCTTCGACAGACATGAGGAAGGGCTTGTCCACCGCGCGAACGGGGGTCGGAATGTATTCGTCAACCGAAGCCATCAGCTTGATGATGGCGGGTTCGCCGATCTCGCTCTGATCGCCTTCGAGAGCCTTCACGGCGCTGCCACGGGTAACCGGGGTTGCGTCGCCGGGGAACTCGTACTTGTTGAGAAGATCGCGGACTTCGATTTCGACGAGCTCGAGGAGCTCGGCGTCGTCAACCATGTCGGCCTTGTTCAGGAACACGACGATGTAAGGAACGCCGACCTGACGGGCGAGCAGGATGTGCTCGCGGGTCTGGGGCATCGGGCCGTCGGCGGCGGAGACCACGAGGATCGCGCCGTCCATCTGCGCGGCGCCGGTGACCATGTTCTTGACATAGTCAGCGTGGCCGGGGCAGTCGACGTGAGCGTAGTGACGGTTGGCCGTCTCGTACTCAACGTGCGAAGTGTTGATGGTGATACCGCGTTCGCGCTCTTCGGGCGCGTTATCGATTTCACCGTAGGAGCGCGCCGTGGCGCCGCCCGACTTGGCCAAAACCGTCGTGATCGCAGCCGTCAAAGACGTCTTGCCGTGGTCGACGTGGCCGATCGTGCCGATGTTAACGTGCGGTTTGGTCCGCTCGAATTTCGCTTTCGCCATGGTGGTCGAAGCTCCTCTGTCGCTAGTACAAAAAGTTCATCGGCTTCCTCCGACTGCCGTCTCACCTTGCGGAGAGTGTCGACTTCGGATTCAGCCAGTTATTTCGCCCTGATCTTAAAATAAGGGGGTTTTCAGATTCTTTTTTTGACGCCGTATCTCTCGTACGTCAGAACGAAAACGCCCAAACCCTTTGATAAGGAGCGGAGTAAGGTAGCATAGCCAAACACGTTCTCCAAGGGTATCTCCAGAAAGATTATCGAGTTACGCCCATCGGCATCAATTTTTTTGATGACCCCACCCCGGGCTGCCAAATCGGCCAAGACCGCCCCACAAAATGCCTCTGGGACGATAATTTCGAGGTTCATGATGGGTTCGAATACCTCAAAATCGACGTTTTTGAGGGTTTCGCGCAAGCCGTCCGCAAAAGTTTTTGCCAAAAGCACTAGGGGAACCGGTCGGATCGCCCCTCCGATTTCAGTCACCTCAAGGTCCAACCCTTCGATTTCACCCTGGCCCCAGACTCCCTGAGTGCAAAAAGCCAGAAAACAATCTCTCAAAACCCCAGCTTCGGCCGGATCGGCTGTCTTGGGGATTTTGATTTGGTTTTTCTCGCTCTTGAGAGATCGCGTGGCCGTAAACGTCACAAAAGCTTCAGAACCGAAGGCTTGAGCATGCCCGCGCCCTTTAACCATAGGGGTTTTAAGCTTTTCAACGTGATGCACGCGCGGCGCGCCCGTGCGCACTTCACACCCGTGTTCGCTCGTTAATCGGCGGCAAAACACATCGAGTTGCAACTCGCCGACGGTACGCACCAGCCACCCGCCCGTGGTGGTATCGGCCTCAATGTGAATGGAAGGGTCCGCGTCGGCCAATCCCTTCAGAACCGCACCAAGGCGCTCGTGGTCGCTACCACCGACGGATTCGAGGCGAGCCTCGAGCAGCGGGCGATAGCCGCCCGCATCGCGTGCAGCGCCTCGTCCCAAATGCATGCCGGCAACGAGCGCGCGCGTGGTTTCTACGGCAACGAGATCGCCGTCGCCCGGATCATCGATGGGTTCCAAGGTCTCTGCAAACACGCGGTGAAAGCGCGCGTCTTTCAGCGCGAGCGCTGCCGTGCCGGAAAATATTTTCGCGAGATAAATTTTCCCGAGCCCTGGATACCAGCGCGTCTTGATGATAAAGCCCACGCTTTTTTTCGCGTCTTCGGGAATACCCGGTGACGGCAACAGCTGATTGATGGCGTTGAGCAGTTGCCGCATACCGGCGTTGCGTATGGCTGAACCCATGCAGACCGGCACGCCTTCGCCGCGCGCCGCACCGGCGCGCACACCCTCCACGATATCACCCGCTTCAATCGTACGGCCATCCATCCACTTCGTTAAAACTTCGTCGTTATGACGCGATGCGAAATCGATGAGCGCATGACGATGCTGGATGTATTCATCATAGCAGTGTTCGGGGATTTCGCCCTTAAGGAGGCGACGCGGGTTCTCTTCCGACCTAAAAAGTGCGAGCTCGTTGACCACGTCAATCACACCGTCGATCAACCCATTTTTATAGACCGGGAAATTCAATACAACAGGTGTGGTTTTAAACAAGACACCTATTTGAGTCAATACCCGCGCACTATCGGCGCCGGTCACATCCATTTTGTTGACGAAGATCAACGGCGAATTTCCGTTGCGCTTGATCTTCTCCCATGCGGCGAGCGTCTGTGATTCGACGCCGCTGACGCCTGATACCACGAGTACAGCACCTTCAACAGCGCGCAAGGCGAAATCGACTTCCGCTCCAAAATCCACATGACCCGGCGTGTCTACGAAGGTCACGCGCACACCTTTCCACGAGTAGGATGCGAGGCCTGCTTCGATGGTGATGCCGCGCTTTTTTTCCTCTTCGAGGTAATCCATGGTGGCGAGGCCTTCGTCGACTTCGCCCGTGCCGCTGATGGCCGAACTGAAATACAGCAAGCGCTCGGACACCGTGGTTTTGCCGGCGTTGACGTGCGCGAGGATCGCGATATTGCGTTTGTTGTCGAGAGAGGCGGACATGAGACTCAGACTGTTGAGGGAACCCCAGAAGGTAGAATGCGCCTCTTCACCGCCACGTGTCGAGATTTACGCGCCGAATACCTTGATGAGCATATGCAGCGCCAACAAAACGAGCAACACAGAAAAAAGGCGTTTGAGGGTGGTGACGGGGAGATGATGGGCGAGCCGCGCCCCGAGCGGGGCGGTGAGACTGCTGGTCGCGGCGATGGCCACGGCGGCAGGCCAGTACACATACCCAAAGGTGCCGACGGGAAGGCCGGGAACGTGTAAACCGTTGATGATGTACCCTGACATGCCCATGAAGGCGATAGGAAGGCCCACGGCGGCCGATGTGCCGATGGCGATCGGGAGGCTGACGTTGCACCACGCGAGAAACGGCACCGTGAGAGAGCCGCCGCCGATGGCCACCATGGCCGAGAGGCCGCCGATGCCGGCGCCCACACCCGCCAGAGTCGCCGATGAAGGTAAGGTGCGGGTGGGTCGTGGTGCTCGGTTTACGGCCATCGAATACGCGACATAGGCCATGAAAAGCACAAAGAAGATTGCGAGCGGTTTGGTGGGCAGTCGAGAGGCTAAAAATGTGGCGGCAAAGGTTCCGATGATCACACCTGGGGCAAGGCGAACGACAACGGGCCACAGCACGCCGCCGCGGCGATGGTGCGCCCACAGGCTTGAGAGGGCTGTGGGCACAATGGCGGCCATGGAAGTGCCTAAAGCAATGTGAAGACGATGTTCAGCAGGAAACGCCTGCATGGCGAAGAGCGATGTGAGTACGGGCACCATCACCCCTCCCCCACCGATACCGAACAACCCGGCGAGTACGCCGATGCCACTGCCGAGGGCTAGGTAGGAGAGTATCCAGGTCAACATCCTACAACCATACTTTTTTAGAAGCGGTAGCCCACGTTAATCAGAGGGATGAAGAGCAAGTCGCCGATGTTATCACCGAGGGGTCGCGTTGCGCAAATGTCAGCACTCAGGCGTTCACCGTGCAGGCGGAAACCAACATTGATGAGAGTAAGACTCGAACCTGGGTCGAAACTTGTTCCACCGCGCAAGACTTCACCCAAAAATTTCACGTTGGAGGTCAGGCGGTAATCCGCACCCACAGCGAGCGACAGACTTTGTTCGCTGGCACCCTTTCCTTGTAAGCCCACGCCGCCCACGGCGGCATGCACCCCAAAGCCCGGTTTAAACCGATGTGAACCCACGAAGTTGGCCAACCATAGGAATCCTGCCTCGTCAATGTTGCGGCCCACGGGCACCGTCACGTTACCTACAACAGCAAGCGCATTCGTTGCGGTCTCATTTTGATAAACACCTTGCTTGACGCCGACGGTGAGCGCGTTGAATTCGTCGCTGACCGGGAACATTGCGCCCGCCACCACAGAGGTGGTCGCCGTCGGGGAATACCCGAGCGTGAGAAACAGCAATTCGAAGTCACGAAAGACGACTGAACCTTGTGGAGGAAGAAACGCGGTGGGCATCAGCACGAGTGCGTGACCGATGGGATCTGCGTCTTCCATTGACAGGCGTGCGGGCTTTGCCAGGGGTTCGCGCACGGGCAACATGCTGATGCGGCTGCGCTTGATGACCACCCGACCGAGCTCATCCGTCTCCATGGTGACGGTCGTGTCGGTCTCAGCCGTCACGGTGCCACGCAACACGGTGCCATCGTTAAGGTGGAGGGTTTGCTTGGTTTCGGCTGAAGCCGATGATGCGGGTGATGCGAGAAGAGCTCCGCACAGAGCGAGTAACGCGAAGTTGATTGTTTTCAAGAGAATTCCTCCGGATCAGAAAAGCGCCCGCAACGAGACCGTCCGTTCATCGTGTTCTACAGTGCCGACTAAAAAGTATCCATTCGCGATGATGCAAACTTTTCTTGAAGCGAACCATGGGGAAACCGAGAAGATCGCGATTTGAATTGAAAACGAATAAGTGGACCGCTTCTCACTCCCAAAACAAAAAAGCCTCCCGGAACCGGGAGGCTTTTTTGAGGGTTCGAAAACCGCTGTTACCAGCGGAAGTGCGCGAAGGCCTTGTTGGACTCGGCCATACGGTGCACGTCTTGACGCTTTTTGACGGCGTTGCCTTCGTTGTTGTAGGCCTGAATGAGTTCAGCCGACAAACGACGGGGCATGTCTTTTTCGTTACGGTTCTGCGCGGCTTCTTTCAGCCAGCGAAGGCCGAGAGCCGTGCGACGCGGAGCCGGCACTTCGATAGGCACCTGGTAGTTGGCGCCGCCGACGCGACGTGACTTCACCTCAACCGCAGGCTTCACGTTGTTCAGCGCGGCCTTGAACAGGGTCAGTTCATCGTCTTCACCGCCGACCTTCTTCTTGAACTCCGAGAGCGCCGTGTACACGACGTTCTCAGCGATGGTCTTCTTGCCACGACCGATGATCACGTTCATGAACTGAGTGATCAGGGTGCTGTTATAGCGCGGGTCGCCGTAGATGCGGCGTTTGTCAGCTTTTTTGCGTCTGGACATGCTTGTATTGCCTGGGCTTGATAAGGTTCGAGGTTACTTCTTCTTGCCCTTGGCGGCGGGCGCCGCGGCCGCACCGGCCTTGGGACGCTTCACACCGTAGAGCGAACGGCTCTGGCGACGACCATCGACACCGGAGGTATCGAGGGTACCACGGATGATGTGGTAACGTACACCGGGTACGTCCTTCACACGACCACCGCGGATGAGCACAATGGAGTGCTCTTGCAAGTTGTGACCTTCACCGGGGATGTAGCACGTGACTTCCATCTTATTGGAAAGACGAACACGGGCGATCTTGCGCAACGCTGAGTTGGGCTTTTTCGGCGTGGTGGTGTACACGCGGGTGCAAACGCCACGCTTTTGAGGGCTGCCCATGAGGGCGGGCGCTTTGCTCTTGCTGCGCTGGGCCGAGCGGCCTTTGCGAATCAACTGACTAATAGTAGGCACAGAGACTCCGGATCCGATTTTGGGGTGTGAAACCTAGTTTTTTAACTCGTTGTGCGTCAAGCTCTTAAAGAAGGTTTTCGCGAGGGGCCTTTTGAGGCCCACTTCTGCCAGGGCAGGCCCGGGACGCGCCAGGCGCCCCAACCCACCCTCAGGGGAGGGACTCCTACGAGCCCTTACCCCCAAAAAACCTTTTTTAAGCCATTTGTTCTGGAAAAACCCTCTTAGACCGGAATTTCGCCGGTAAAGAGGGGTTCCGGAATATTCGACGTGGACAGTTCGTGAGTGGCCGCCCGGAGGGAGGCTTCCTCTTCGGCCACGGCATCCAGATCTTTGACCCGGATGTTGTTGACCTGGCGGTTGCCCGTTCCCGAGGGAATGAGGCGACCCATGATGACGTTTTCCTTGAGGCCTTCGAGGGTGTCGATCTTGCCGGCGATAGCGGCGTTGGTCAGCACCTTGGTGGTCTCTTGGAACGAGGCGGCAGAGATGAAGCTGTCGGTCGCGAGCGAGGCCTTGGTGATGCCCAGCAGCAGCGGACGGAAGGAGGCCGCTTGACCGCCGGCGGCGGTCACACGGTTGTTCTCTTCACGCAGACGCGCCTTCGAGATTTCTTCGCCTTCGAGCAGTTCGGTATCGCCGGGGTTTTCGACGATCACCTTACGCATCATCTGACGGACGATGCCTTCGATGTGCTTGTCGGAGATCGTCACGCCCTGGAGACGGTACACAGCCTGAATTTCTTCCACGATGTAACGCTGCACTTCGGCATCGCCGGAGATGCGGAGAATATCGTGGGGATCAACCGGACCGTCGCAGAGCTTGTCGCCGCTGCGCACGCGGTCACCCGGGTGCACAGTCACGTGCTTACCGCGCGGGATCAAGTAGGATTCCTGCAACGGCTCCGAACCCTCAACGAGGTTGGCCGAACCGCTGCTACGCGAGTCAGCGGTCACCACGATACGCTGTTGGCCGCGCTCGACTTCGCCGAAGGTGACGATGCCGTCGATGGCCGCGACGACCGCGGGGCTCTTGGGACGACGTGCTTCGAACAATTCAGCCACGCGCGGAAGACCGCCGGTGATGTCGCGGGTTTTACCTGCGGCACGTGCGATCTTGACGAGGGCGTCACCAGCGTGGACCGTGTCGCCATTGCGGAACTGCAAGTAGGCGTTCTCGGGCAAGGAGTAGCGGCCCAGCTTGGTACCGTCGGCACCGACGATGTTGATGTGCGGGTGCAAGCGCGTACGCTTGTCGCGGATGACGCGGATGCTCTCAACGCCGGTCGCGTCGTCGAACTCGGTGACGTACGTGACGCCATCCTTGAGGTCGTCGAACTCAACCTTACCACCGTGACGGGTGATGATGAGCGTGTTATACGGATCCCAGTTGAACAACACAGCGCCGACCTTGATGGTCTGGCCGTCTTGAACTTTAAGCACTGAACCGTAAGGCACGACGTAGCGGACCTTGGTGATGCCGTGTTCGTCGACGAGCACCATTTCACCGGAGCGCGACACGACGATCTTGTCGCCATTGCGTGCATCCACGGTTTCAACTTCTTGCAGCTGTACGGTGCAATCCCACTTGGACTTCTTCTGCGATTCCGCGGTCATACGCGAAGCCGCGCCGCCGATGTGGAAGGTACGCAGGGTGAGCTGGGTACCGGGTTCGCCGATGGACTGGGCCGCGACCACACCGACGGCTTCGCCGATGTCGATCATGCGGCCGTTGGCCAAGTTACGACCGTAGCACTTGACGCACACGCCGCGGACGGCTTCGCAGGTCAGCACGGAACGGACTCGGACGCTTTCGAGACCGGCTTGGCCGATCTTTTCGGCGGTCGGTTCGTCGATCATGCGGCCGGCCTCGGCGATCAGTTCGTCGGTCACGGCATGGTACACATCGTCGGCCACAACGCGGCCGAGGATCTTTTCTTGCAGCGGGACCACGATATCGTCACCTTCGGTCGTGTCGCGCATTTCGAGCCCGAGCACGGTGCCGCAATCTTCTTCGTTGACCACGAGATCTTGAGCCACGTCAACCAAACGGCGCGTGAGGTAACCGGCGTCGGCAGTCTTAAGAGCCGTATCCGCCAGACCCTTACGGGCACCGTGGGTGGAAATGAAGTACTCGAGAACGTTGAGGCCTTCGCGGAAGCAGGACAGAATCGGGTTTTCGATAATTTCGTGACCCGTGATCTTCTTCTGCGGCTTGGACATAAGACCGCGCATACCGGAGAGCTGCTTGATCTGTTCGCGGCTACCGCGAGCGCCAGACACGGCCATCATGTACACGGGGTTGAATCCGTCGCGATCTTGCGCGAGCTTTTCGTACACGAGCGTGGCCACGTCGTTGGTCGTGTGCGACCAAAGATCGATGATCTGGTTGTAGCGCTCGCCGTCGGTGATGACACCGTTTTCGTACAGCTCGACGATCTTGTCCGCCTTCGTCTTGGTCGAGCGGATCATATCGTACTTCTCGGGAGGAATGATCATGTCCGAAATGGAGATGCTCATACCGCCGCGCATAGCCCACTTGAAACCGACATCCTTGATCCGGTCGAGCAGTTGGCCCGTCTTCTCGTTACCCGAGATACGGAACTGGCGGTCAACGGTCTGCGAAATGGTCTTTTTGTCGAAGGTCTTGTTGAGGTAACCCAACTCTTCGGGGATCGCCTGGTTGAGGATGGCGCGACCCACGGAGGTCTCAACCATTTCACCCTTCATGCGGATCTTAACCGGAACGTGCAGCTCGATCACGCCTTCTTCATAGGCGCGGATCGCTTCGTCCACATCAGAGAAGCGCTTGCCCGCACCCTTGCCGGCGGTCTTCATTGCCGTCAGGTAGTAGCAACCGAGCACGATATCCTGCGAAGGAACCGCGATGGGCTGACCCGACGCCGGGTGGAGAATGTTGTTCGCCGCGATCATCAGAATGCGGGTTTCCAACTGCGCTTCGAACGACAGCGGAAGGTGAACGGCCATTTGGTCACCGTCGAAGTCAGCGTTAAACGCCGTACAAACGAGGGGGTGAAGGCGAATGGCCTTACCTTCGATCAGCTTGGGGTAGAAGCCCTGGATACCAAGGCGGTGAAGCGTCGGCGCGCGGTTGAGGAGAACCGGGTGATCGTCGATGATCTCTTCAAGAATGTCCCACACTTCGGGGCGTTCTTTTTCCACGAACTTCTTCGCGGACTTAACCGTGTGCACGAAGCCCTTCTCTTCCAGACGCTGGATGATGAAGGGTTTGTACAACTCGAGGGCCATGGACTTGGGAAGACCGCACTGGTGGATCTTGAGCTCAGGGCCCACAACGATGACCGAACGGCCGGAATAGTCGACGCGCTTACCCAGAAGGTTCTGGCGGAAACGGCCTTGCTTACCCTTGAGCAATTCGGACAGCGATTTGAGCGGACGACGGTTTTCGCCCTTGACCGAGAAGGTACGGCGGCCGTTGTCGAACAACACGTCGACGGCTTCTTGAAGCATGCGCTTTTCGTTGCGCAAAATGACTTCGGGAGCCTTGATGTCGACCAGCTTCTTCAAGCGGTTGTTGCGGTTGATGACGCGACGGTACAGATCGTTCAAATCGGAGGTGGCAAAACGGCCGCCTTCGAGGGGAACGAGCGGGCGCAGGTCGGGCGGGATCACGGGGATCACGTCGAGCACCATCCACTCGGGACGGTTGGGCGACTTGCGGAACGCTTCTACGGCCTTGAGGCGCTTGAGAAGATCCTGCTTGCGCTGGCTGCTGGTTTCAGTTTTGATGCGCGCGCGCATGTCGCGCGACAGCGTGTCGGCGTCGATTTCGGCGAGCAATTGCTTGATGGCCGGCGCGCCCATCTTGGCGTCGAAGTGGCGGCCTTCGTCTTCGAGATCGATATACTCTTCTTCAGTGATGAGCTGGTTCTGCTTGAGGTCCGTATCTCCCGGATCCATCACCACGTATGACTCGTAGTAGATGATGCGTTCGAGATTGCTGACCGAAATGCCCAGCAACGCACCGATGGTGGAAGGCAGGCTCTTGAAGAACCAGATGTGAACGACGGGGACGGCCAATTCGATATGGCCCATGCGCTCGCGACGCACCTTGGAGTGCGTGACTTCGACGCCGCAACGGTCGCACACGACACCGCGATAGCGGATGCGCTTGTACTTACCGCAGGAGCATTCCCAGTTCTTGACGGGTCCAAAGATCCGTTCGCAGAACAGACCGTCCTTCTCAGGTTTGAAGGAGCGATAGTTGATGGTTTCGGGCTTGGTCACTTCACCATACGACCAACCACGGATAACGTCCGGGGCGGCGAGCTGGATGCTGATGCCGTCTTTGGGGGCGGCTGTTTGACCGTTTTCAAGCGTCTCGTTCATCGTAAACTCCCTGTCGTCTCTTCGTTCGTCAGCCATCGACTCAGTGTCTAATGGCGCCGGATGTGGACGGTCGCGCGTGTATCGCGCGATCCGCCTCTACAACCGGGTCTTCTGTCTTAAGCTGGTCTTAGACCAGCTCTTCCTCGGATTGCAGCAGCTTCACATCGAGGCAAAGCGCCTGCATTTCCTTGATGAGCACGTTAAAGGACTCGGGCACACCGGGACGCGGCGAGTTCTCGCCCTTCACGATGGACTCATAGATCTTTGAACGGCCCATGACATCGTCGGACTTCACCGTCAGGATTTCCTGCAAGGTGTACGCCGCGCCGTAAGCCTCAAGCGCCCACACTTCCATTTCGCCGAAGCGCTGGCCACCGAACTGCGACTTACCACCCAGCGGCTGCTGAGTCACGAGCGAGTAGGGGCCAATGGAACGAGCGTGGATCTTGTCATCGACAAGGTGGCCGAGCTTGAGCATGTACATGATACCGACGGTCACTTCGTTATGAAGCTTTTCGCCAGTGCGACCGTCGAACAAAGTGGTTTTACCGCTTTCGGCAAAACCAGCTTCCTTCAACATGCCGATCACGTCGTCGTAGCTTGCGCCGTCGAACACGGGAGTCGCCACCTTGAGTCCGAGCGCCGCAGCGGCCCAGCCCAAGTGGGTCTCGAGCAGCTGACCCACGTTCATGCGCGAGGGCACGCCCAGGGGGTTCAGCAGAATCTGAACCGGACGACCGTCCTTCATGAAGGGCATATCTTCGACCGGAACGATCTTGGAAATAACACCCTTGTTACCGTGACGACCGGCCATTTT
>JBIIWL010000181.1:0-4386 GCA_044338885.1 Fibrobacteria bacterium | reverse complement strand
ACGCACCTCGGCCCCACCGGCGACCATGCTCTTACGATAGAACGGCAGCAGCGCCGGGTTCCAGTAGGCTGCAGGGGCCGCGTCGGCGAGTGCCGTACCGGTATTCCCCCGCCCGAGTTCGCGCACACCCGCACCCATGCGGTCGAGCCAACCTTCGTGACCACCGAGGATTTCGCGCTCGGCTGCAGAGGACAATGTCGCAGTGGCCATCGACACCAAAAGCACGAAGCGCAAGTTCACTGAGAGTCGGACGTCGGACGTCGGACGTCGGACGTAACCGCCCCAAAGGTCCCCCTTCCGACTTGAGACTTCCGACTTCCGACCCCTGAAAAGACCGCGTAGAGCCTTCATTTCCGCCCCCGCGTCATGAGCGCCTTGCCAAAGGCCTTTTCACCTTCACTGCTCTCGACCAAGATGTAATACGTACCCACCGACACAAACCGGCCGCTGTCATCACAGCCGTCCCACCGATCCTCGGCGATGCTTTCGCTCCGGGCCACGCCGCCGCGACGCGGGGCGTTCTTGACGATCACGCGCACCTTTTCCATCGCGTAGTTATACACCGTAATTGTGACGCGCGCGTCCTTTTTCATCCGATAGCCGATCCGCACATGCATATCACCGCAATTTTTGGCAGCAGTAAAGAGCGTGGGGTAGGTGATCACTTCGGCGAGCTCGTTCTTCAAGGTGCGCAGGCGATTGATGTTGTTAAAGTCGGTCGCCGGTTGGTCAAGTCTGCGGTAAAACACGCCTTTGAGGGTAGAGCCCGAAACCAACACAGCCTGCGCCGAGTTGACCCCGCGTACAACCACCTGCTCGGTCAACGACCCTTCGCCGGTTTCAATGTTCAACCCATCTTCGGCATTCAGCAAAACCTGTCCCAAACCCTCACCCGTATTGGCCAAAATGGTGTCGCGCTTAAACACGATCAACCCTGGCTGGTCAAAATTGAAGTTGATGAAGGTGGTATCCCCGTAGAACGAGGCATGCGGCGGACGATCGGGCGACGCGCTGCTCAACGAAGACGGTCTGATGCTAATGCCCGGCATGGAGTCCGGTACGCTGAAACTAGCGCCGTGATCATCGCTGTAAAAAAAGCGTGGCCCGGTGAAGACCCAGGTCATCGACCGCGAGGGCGAGGTGAACACAGAGCGAATGGGTGTACCCGGACCCGCGGTGTCGATACCGGGCAGCATGATGTAGGGGTACGAGAGCGAGCCCCACAACCCGCGCCGCAGACCCTTCTTGGTGGCAACGAGCAGCCACAAGCTATCGGCGTGCGAGGAGTCGATCGCCACCGCGAGAACTGAATCAAGAGCCGGAACATTGGACAGGGTATCAATGCGGCACAAACGGTTCCAGCGGCACGAGTGGAGCGGGATCGCCGTGCTAGACCCCGTGGGGAACGCGATAAAATTCACAACAGTGTCCGCAAAGTTGGAATCAACAAAGAGCGAAGGCCGCGCTTCCCTCGCAAGCCTCATCGTCGAAATTCCAAATCGCCACGCCAACACCGCACGCGCCGGTTGGCCACCCGGCTGGGTATCGCGCACCGCCACGGCCACCAGTTGCGCGCCATCGGCCACATTCGTAACCCCCGCAGAGTCGATTCGATCGCGGAACATCAAGCTATCGCCACCACGGAAGCTGCCGTTAAAACGCAGCGAGGTCACGCGTGCGACGCGCGTTGAATCATTACCCGGCGGCCAGTAGTTGGCAAACAACATGAGCGAATTGCTCCACGCCGCGCCGCCTTGCGCGCCGCCGTGGCCGGGCCACGTGCCCGTCACCACTTCGGGCGGCGACGTGAACAAGCCCAATCGGCTGAAGGCCGTACCGTCTTCGCTCAAAGCGAACACGCGATTTTGCACAGCGTACACATGGGCGATCGACTTTGAGGCCAGCGACGATGAGTCTTGGGCGTGTACGATTTCCGCCCCCCCTGAGAGGGCAGCGACCAACGCGAACAGCAGCACAGCGGCGGAGCGCGGGGCGAGGCGGATGAGTGAATTCAAGCGGGCGTCCGGAGGATGTGCCGACGGGGTGTCAGCGGTAGTTTGTGAAATCGCAGGCAAAATCGAAGTCGGCGCTGCGTACGGCCTGAATACAGGCCTGTAAATCGTCTTTGTCTTTACCGGTGACGCGCAATTGCTCGCCTTGAATGGACACCTGCACTTTGATCTTCAAGTCTTTGATGTGCTTCACGATCTTCTTGGCATCCTCTTGCGCGATGCCCTTTTGAAACGTGGCGACTTGGCGCACGGTCAACTTGGCGGCAGGTTCGATCTTCCCGTACTTCACCATCTTATGTGACAAGCCACGCTTGATCATTTTGTTTTCGAAAATATCGCGAAGCTGCTCCATTTTGAACTCGTCGTCCGCGATCAGCGTGACCGTTTCTTTCTCAAGCTCAATGGACGATTTACCGCTTTTAAAATCGAAACGGGTGGCCAGCTCTTTTTGAGCGTGCTGCACGGCATTCCGGAGCTCTTCGAAGTCGGTTTTACACACAATGTCGAAGGAGGATTCGCTTGAGGCCATCGGGTCATTCTTTCAGAACGGGTTGGGGGGAGAATGTACCAATCAGGCGCACTAGAACACCGTCAAAAAGGTGTATTTGGGGGTTTGATAGAGGGCCTTAGGGTGTCCTCACCCCCAACCCCGGGAAAGTCGATTCAGTGTGACCTTCTCCCCCTTCCCCCCTCTCCATTGCGCAAGCGAAGATGGAGAGGGGGATGGGGGTGAGGCCCTACCGCATATCCACCACTTCGACCCCGTCGGGGACCTTGAACGTGAAGGCTCCCCGGCCGGGGCGGCCGTCGTAGCGCAGCGAGGTGACCGCATATTCGGCGCGATTGCCGGCCGGGTCCTGGGTTTCAACACGGCGCACCGTGGCAACATCGGAAGATAAGGTGATGACGAGGCTATCGAGGTTTTCGCCTACACTGGCGGGGTCCAACGTGATCCGTAACCCGCCTGCCGCGCGGTCTGCGGAGAGCGCCTTCGCCTGTAAAAACCGCAGCAGCACGCCACCGGCGTTGCCGCCGTCGCGCGTGGCGGCCCGAATGACCACCTGTTTGGTCGACGGAAAATGCTGCCACAGGGTGCGGCCATCGCTGATCACGGTGCCCTGAGCGTGCTTGAGGCGGAAGCGCCCCGAATCGGCCGTCACCAAGCTTCCCCCCGATGAGGGCGTCCAATTTCCGTCGGCGCCCATGACGCGGGAGGTAAAGGCCAGAGAGACCGAGGCCGCATTCCGATTTTTAGCGCTGAGTGCTTCCAGCGCCGTGCGCGCCTCCTTCAGAGCGGCGGCGTCAGCGGCCTGCACGGCGGGCGCGATCGCCATTAAACAGGCAAAAACAGGGGAAATAACTGATAAAGCGAAACGAAACGAAAGTGTAGTCATGAGGCGCAACATACGAAAATCAAGGCAAAACTCCCCCCGGCATTCCCCCCAAAAACGGAAGGGCCCGACATTTCTAGTTTAGAGACTTATGGAGAACCCTGCCTCCAAGGACGACAAGCCCCTGATACTGAAGCGTATCGAAGCCATCGGCAACCGTGAAACGGACGCTATGGATTCTGCGCGGCAGTTGCGTGAGTTTCTCGATTCTTCCGACAACGAAATCGTGCTGTCTGCCATTCAGGCTTCGGCCCCGTTCGTCGCGGACCAACCTCTCTTCGAGAAGATTCTGCAATTGGCGCAACAGCACGCGGACGAAGAGGTCCGTGGCATGTCGGCCAGCTGCCTGGGCAACATCATTTTTGATGGTTTGGAATTTGAGGACGACCTGCCCGAGGGCATGGAAATCCCCACCCCGCTCGCCCACCCCGAATTTTACGCCACCGTCAAGGACTTTTTGTTCTCACGTGTGGACGCGCTCATGGAAAGCATGGAAGTGCGCCGCCGCGTGGTGGAAGCCCTCGGCCATTTGGCCTGGAAGCCAGACGTGCGCGAGATCGTGCTGCGGTTTTACCGCGAAGCCCCCAACCCGTGGGTGAAGGTCAGCGCGCTGTATGCCATGGGCCTCGTGCGCGACCCGGTTTTCGAGCGCATTTTGCTGGAAGAACTGTACAGCGAGAGCGAACATGTTTTGATCGAAGCCGCGCACGCCTCGCATATGTTGCAATTGCACGCGGCGGAAAAGCGGCTCGAAGAACTCGCACGCCACCCCAGTGTGGACGTGCGCTACGAAGCCGTGGTCGCCTTGGCGACCGTTGGGGCGCTTCAGGGCTTGCCTGCCATGCTCAGCACCATCGAGAGCGAAAACGAAGGCTCCCCCGATATCGCCGAAGCCATCGAACAAGCGCGCGGCATTTTAAAGCAGCGGAGCATGGTTGAAAGCGGTGAGGAAATCTGGAACGACCAGCGCATCCTCCACGAGA
>JBIIWL010000180.1:0-4396 GCA_044338885.1 Fibrobacteria bacterium | reverse complement strand
TCAATGGGCAGTGGACAAAGGACAGTGGGCAATAAACCAAGGCGGGCCTCCCATTGCCCTTTGCCCACTGCCCATTGACACTATCGCCGATACGGAGCACGCCCCCCCGTACCCTTATTTCCGCCGCCCTTCCTCCGCCATCATCTTGGTCAACCACTCACCCGTGTGAGAGCCAGGGGCTGAGGCGACATCGTTAACGGTCCCCTTGGCGATCACACGCCCCCCCCCATCACCACCTTCTGGGCCCATATCGAGCACGTAGTCGGAGTTGCGGACGATGTCGAGGTTGTGCTCAATCACAAGCACGGTATTACCCTGGGCAACCAATGAATGGAGCACGACGAGTAGCTTACGCACGTCTTCAAAATGAAGGCCTGTAGAAGGTTCGTCGAGGATGTAGAACGAACGTCCGGTGGCCCGGCGCGAAAGCTCCGCGGCCAGCTTCATACGCTGGGCCTCGCCACCCGAGAGGGTGGTGGCCGACTGGCCCATTTTGATGTAGCCGAGACCGACGTCAAGCAGCGTGCGCAGCTTGGCGGCGATGGGAGGGATACTCTGGAAGAATGCGTACGCGTCTTCAATGGTCAGGTCGAGCACTTCAGCGATTGACTTGCCTTTATAGAGCACCTGCAGCGTATCGCGGTTGTAGCGATTGCCCTTGCAGACTTCACAGGGCACGTATACATCGGGCAAGAACTGCATCTCGATTTTGATGAGCCCATCGCCTTCGCAGTTTTCGCACCGGCCGCCCTTGACGTTAAAGCTGAAACGTCCGGGCTTGTAGCCGCGAATTTTCGACTCCGGCGTGATCGCGAAAATGTTGCGGATCTCAGTGAACAGGCCCGTATAGGTCGCCGGGTTAGACCGCGGCGTACGGCCGATGGGGCTTTGATCGATGACAATGGCCTTGTCGAGGTGTTCCACGCCCGAGATGGCTTTGAATTCGCCGGGCTTCTCGCGCGAGCCGTGCAACTTTTGAGCGAGCACCTTGGCCAATACATCGTTGATCAACGACGACTTTCCACTACCCGACACACCGGTCACCGAAATGAACTTGCCGAGCGGGAACGAGGCCTCCACGCCCGTGAGGTTGTTCTGCGTCACACCTGTGATCTTCAAAAACTTGCCGGTGTGGTCGGGGATTTTAGACGCGTCGCGTCGTATCAATTCCTTCGCGCCCTCGGCGATGGTCTCGCGGTCGATCCGCTTGCACCCGCTGAGGTAGTCGCCCGTGTCGGTGCGGGCTGAACTGATCAACGTTTCGGCACGACCCGAGAACATGATCTGGCCGCCGTGTACACCCGCGGCGGGACCAATATCGATCACCCAATCCGCCATCCGAATGGTATCAGCATCGTGTTCGACCACCAAAACGGTGTTCCCGAGATCACGCAAACGCTGAAGCGTTTGCAACAAGCGGTCGTTGTCGCGCTGATGGAGACCGATAGACGGTTCATCAAGAACGTAGAGCACGCCCGTGAGGCCTGTACCGATTTGTGAAGCGAGGCGAATGCGTTGCGCTTCGCCGCCCGACAGGGTGCGTGCCGTGCGAGCAAGGTTCAAGTAGTTGAGCCCCACGCTCACTAAGAAGGTGAGTCGGCCAAGGATTTCTTTAAACACTTGTTTGGCGATGGCCCGTTCTTGTTCGGAAAGGTCGTCGTCAGCCGGTTTGATCTTGGGGAACTTATAGAACTGGTACAAGCAGGAATCGACAGAGTCGCCCCACGCCTTATCTTCTTGCAAAGCCTTCATCCACTCATACGCGCGGCCGATGGAAAGGTTGCACACGTCGACGATGTTCACGCCGCGCACGGTCACGGCCATCGCCTCAGGCTTGAGGCGCAGCCCCTTGCAGGTGCCGCAGGCCTTATCGTCCATATAGGTCTCGAGGTCGCGGCGCACGTGGTCGCTCTCGGTCTGCTCGTAGCGGCGCTTGATCGAGCTGATCACGCCTTCGTACTTGGCATGCCAGGTATTCGTATGACCCGATGAGGCGCCCCATTTGACCTTATACCGCTCTTCGCCCGTGCCATTGAGAATCACGTCGATGTGCTTCTTGGCCAACTGCTTGAGCGGCACGGTGAGCGAGAAGCCTTCGCTCTTCGCGATTTGCTGCAGCAGCTGCGTGTTCCAGCCTTCGGCATTATCCGCCGAGCCGGCCCACGGCAAAATACCGCCATCGACGATGGATAGATCCATATCGAACAGCGCACGCACGTCCACTTCTTTTATGAACCCGAGGCCGTTGCACGCGGGGCACGCCCCATGAGGCGAGTTGAAGGAGAATGTATGCGGCTCAATCTCGGGGAACGATTGCCCTGTGGCCGGGTCGACGAGCTTTTCCGAGAAGTACACATCTTCTTTTTGATCAACCAGGTTAACGTATAACTCGCCTTCGGCGTGCTTGAGCGCAAGCTCAACCGAATCGGTCAGGCGCTTTTTAAAGGCTTCGTCCTCATGCGCGCCCGCTTTAATACCGAGGCGGTCGACGACGAGTTCGATGTTGTGCTTCACATAGCGATCGAGTTTGATCTTCTCTTCGAGCTGATACACTTGACCGTCGACGCGGGCGCGCACGAACCCTTGTTGCAGATAACGCTGGAATAAATCTTCGTAGGTGCCTTTGCGATCCTTCACCAGTGGCGCGAGCAACAAGATTTTAATCTCGCCATCGACCTTCTTGGTGATTGGCAAAGACGCCACCGCGTCAACGATCTCTTGAACCGTCTGGCTCTTGAGACGCTTGCCGGTGACCGGGCTCCGCGCATGGCCGACGCGCGCGTACATCAAACGCAAGTAGTCATAGATCTCGGTGATAGTACCCACGGTCGAACGCGGGTTATGCCCCGCACTTTTTTGGTCGATCGAAATCGCAGGCGACAACCCTTCGATCAAATCGACGTCGGGTTTTTCCATCATGCCTAAAAATTGACGCGCGTAGGACGACAACGATTCGACATAGCGGCGCTGACCCTCGGCATAAATCGTATCGAACGCCAACGACGACTTCCCTGAACCCGAGAGACCGGTAATCACCACCAACTTGTCTTTAGGAATATCGATGTCGATATTCTTGAGGTTGTGCGCCTTGGCACCCCGTACGCGAATCACATTCTCACCTGCCGATTCAATGATCGCCTTACCTGTCACGGGCCTCTGCGAGACGAGTGCGGGTTTTGCGGCCGGGGCGACGGTCTTCGACTTCTCTGCGGTCTTCTTGATCATGGGGGCCGTTTTTAGAAAGGGATCGCCGAAAACTAGCGATTTAGTGAAACTTTGTGCAGTACGTTGCGAAATTGATTGCGCTTCCTCAAATCAAGGAAAATCTGGGGGTGATTGAGGGTGCTGAAACAGTATTTGGGGGGGCTCCCACGGGCCGTAGGGTTCCTAGACGCAGGATTTCGACCATAAAGGCCGGGGGGGCGATTTAATCGGGGTCGAGACGGCTACCGCTTTTCGCCATCGACCGGTTGCCTGCCCAGAATCAGACGATACAAATCAGACTTCCACGCGCTCACTGCCGGCCCCGGGAATGACCGCACAGGCTTCACTGGATTTCGGATCGAAACCAGATCGGCCCCAAAGGATCCGGTGCTGTCATCAGTGATCACGTAGCGAAACACGACCTGATCGCCACGCGTGCACGTGTAGAGAGGTTGGCCCGCTCGGCAATCCGTCGAATCGATTTCGAATCCCGCCACTTGAAGCTTGAGAAAGACGGGGCCCTTTCGGAAATAAACGATGCGATCATACCCGGGCCATGAACGAAACGTTGATTTGTCGGCGCAGCCGCCTCCTACCGAACTGGCATCGTCGCTCGACACAATAAAACCGAGGCCATAGGGGCCACCGCCAAAACACGGGCTTAACGTCATCGGATTGATGGAATCGAGCCGCGTCAACTGCGTGGGGAATGAGACGGACCCATTCCAATCAAGGTTTGAGTCGGTTCGAAATCCCGCCGACCCGCTATCGGCTTGAATCACAATACCGGATTGGACCGGATAGCTGCACCCCAAGATGCATGACCCGCCCTTGGCCTTCAAACGGGTGAGCACAAAGCCTGACCCCAGGCGCACGGTGTCGGGAACATCGGTCCTCGTGCCCGAAGCCATATTGGAGCGTCCATCAAACCTGAACGTGCCGTATTGGCGGCCACCGGCAAAGGTGATCGTCGTATCAAACCCATGGGCACCACAGCATGCTGCGATGATCAGGAGGACGATGTGGTTTAATTTTTTCATGATGGCGCAATTAATTTACAGGCCTCTCCACGATTGCGTGCTCCGTTTTATTGACCAGTGCAACAGTGTTGGAAACGACGCTCGAATTGGTCGAATCTAGGCCTGACCGCACTGGTTTCCGAAAAAAGACATCTGCCGAAACTGCTGACCGT
>JBIIWL010000179.1:0-4420 GCA_044338885.1 Fibrobacteria bacterium | reverse complement strand
CTCGTCCAAAGAACTCGCTAAGCTGAAGGCTTTGATGTTCTCGGATCCCAAAGCCTACCACATGTTGCTCGAGAAGCTGTCGACCCTGACGGCGGCCTACCTTGTGGAGCAAGTGCGTCAAGGCGCTGATGCCGTGACCATTATGGATTCATGGGCTGGTTATCTCTCACCGGCTGATTACCGCGAGTATGTACTGCCGCACACGCGCAGCGTGGTGCAGCGGGTCAAGGCGGTTCATCCTAACGTACCGGTGATTCACTATGCCAACGGTGCGCCCGGCCTGCTCAACGACTTCGTCGGCCTTGGCGTGAACGTGGTCGGTCTTGACTGGCGCATCGAACTGCAAGACGCCTTTACGGCGCACCCGAACCAAGTGTTCCAAGGCAACTTGGATCCCACCTTCTTATTTGCGCCCATCGACAAAATTCGTGAGCGCGTGGCGGCGATGAAGACCGTTGTGGGCAACCGCCCGCACGTGTGGAATTTGGGTCACGGCATCTTGCCCCAAACCTCGCCCGACCATGCACGCGCGTTCGTGCAAGCCGTGCACGGGGAATAATTCACATCGATGGTAGGGGCAAATGATCATTTGCCCCTACACCCGTGCCCTGATCAAATAATTAGCATCCCATCGCCGTAGCTGAATAGCCGGAATCCGCGCGCGATGGCATCAGCATAGGCGGCCTTGGCGCGCTCGATTCCTTTTTCGTCTGAACCCAGACGGGCCGCGACCAGCATAAACAGTGTTGATTTGGGCCAATGGAAGTTTGTGAGCAGGCCATCGACAGCCTTCCACCGATAGCCGGGGTAAATGAAGATCCCGGTCTCGCCGGTGCGCGCGTGAAGTATTCCGGACTCATCCGCACAGGTTTCAAGAACCCGCGCGGCCGTCGTACCGACCGCAAAAATCCGTCCCCCATTTTGTCGCGTCTCGTTTAAAATCGTCGCCGATTGTTCTGAGAGTGTGAACGCCTCTGTGTGCATGGGGTGGTCTTCAACGTGTTCAACCTGAACCGGTCTAAAGGTCCCCGCGCCGACGTGCAGGGTCACCTTGGCGAGGCGCACACCCTTTGACACCAGGGCCTCCAGCATCTCTTCAGACAAATGCAGAGACGCCGTGGGCGCTGCCACAGACCCTAGGTTTTCAGCAAAGACCGTCTGATAGGTTTCAGCATCTTTTTCATCCGCATCGCGTTTGATATAGGGAGGCAACGGGATGTTGCCGATGCGTTCAAGTGCGTCATAAAACGCCCCACCGGTGAGGCTGAAGCGCATCACGCGCTCCCCTTCGGGCAGCACATCGATCACCGTGGCCGACAAGCCTTCCGCAAAGGTCACGCTGCGGCCGATGTGCAACTTCTTACCGGGGCGCGCCATGCATTCCCAAACAGTATCGTCTGGGTGGCTCGTCGCCCGCGGTTTGAGAAGCAGAACTTCGCAGGTGCCACCGGATTCAAGGGTTCCCCGCAGACGCGCGCGTAAAACCTTGGTGTCATTGAGCGCGAGCGCATCACCGGGCTGCAAAATATCGACGAGATCACGAGCGTGTCCAAACCGTGCCGGCTCAGCACCCGAGGCCGCAATCACCACAAGGCGGGCCTCGCCGCGGGGGAGAGGGCGCAAGGCGATTTGGGATTCGGGAAAGGTGAAGTCGAAGTCAGAGGTGAGCATGGGGGGATAGTAGGAAGTAGGAAGGGGACGGTAGACTATCCGGTAGGGGCGACCTACTGATCGCCCTGGTGAACCAACCGCACGAGCCGACCGGGCAAAAAGAAAGGGCGACCTGCAGATTAAACCGCAAGCCGCCCTTAAAGTGGCGTTCCCAAGGGGATTTGAACCCCTGTCGCCGCCGTGAAAGGGCAGTGTCCTAGGCCACTAGACGATGGGAACGAAAAACCGAAAAACCGTGCTGCGAAATCGAAATTCCGCCGCGCGGGATGCCAAAGGTAGTAACGGAGGGGGTACATTTTCTAGACCTGTCACGGAGACTTCGGTGAAAATTCGTTTCATATGCGTCGGAAAATTGAAAAACACGTCTCTTCGCGCCTTGGCGACCGATTATGGGAGCCGCGTGAGCCGGTTTGCGCCCCTGGAAATCATCGAATTGCGCGATGGGAAGGCCGCCGACCCGGTCTCGCGCCTCTCCGAAGAGGCCAAATCGATCACCGCCGCGCTCGGCACCATGAAGAACGGTAAGTTTCCGGTCAACACCGTGCTTTTAGACGAGCGCGGTGATGCCCCCGACACCGCGGCTTTTTCTCGGTTTCTCGATCGGTCGATGCACAAAGGCCTCTCGCTGGATTTTGTCATCGGCTCGTCCCATGGCATCGACCCGGACCTTAAAAAGGCCATCCCGACCCATCTGCGCCTCAGCGCCATGACGATGACGCACGAATGGGCCCGCACGTTTGCGCTCGAACAGGTCTATCGGGCGTTTTGTCTACTGCGTGGGTTTCCGTATCACCATTGAGATTGCATCAATCAGCCGTCAGCGCTCAGCCATCAGCAAAAAAATGAGACCAATTGAATGGATCGTTCCTGACAAAGCCTAGTTGCCTTACGGATTGGATGGCATTGACCTCTTTCGTCCCCAGTGAAGGGAATTATTCTGATCGCTGACAGCTGATGGCTGAAAGCTACTTTGGACCCACCTTTATGACCTCCTCCCCCCGCTACCTCGTTCGTGAAATCGCCTTGCCCGTGGCCGCGGCCGTGGATGAGTCGCGCGAAGCGGAGGCCCTGCCGCAGGCGGTCGCCGAGTACTTGCGCTTGCCCGCCAAGGCGGTGGGCGATGTGCGCATCCTGCGTAAGTCGCTGGATGCGCGGGCCCGCAACCGCCCCGTGTGGCGGTACGCGGTCGAGTTTAGCAGCCCGCGCCCGCTCAATCACCCGCGCGTCACCACGGTGGCATCGGGAGCGACACCCGGTGAAGGCATCGTGCGTCACGCGTTGCCCGGCCAAAACATCGCCCTCGTCGGGAGCGGGCCGGCCGGCTTGGCGGCGGCGCTGGGCCTCGCGCGCAAGGGCTACAAGGTCACGGTGTTTGAATTGGGTAAAGGTGTATCCGATCGCTTCCGTGATATCCGTCGTCACATTAAACAGAATATTCTCGACACCAAGTCAAACATCTTGTTTGGCCTGGGCGGCGCGGGTACGTTCAGCGACGGTAAGCTCACGGCACGCACGCGCAATGCCTACACCGATACGTTTTTACACGAGCTCGTTTTAGCCGGCGCCGACCCGTCGATTGAATACATGCATCACCCGCACATCGGGACCGATAAACTTCAGTTCATCGTCGATAAGTTTCGCGTGCATTGCGAAGAAGCCGGGTGCGTTTTCAATTTCGAAACCGAAATCGTCGATCTGATCCTAGACGAGGGGCGTTGTGTGGGGGTTGAGGTGGACCACCGGGGGGCGCGCGCGGCGCTGCGCTTCGACGCTGTGGTGATTGCGCCCGGCCTCTCGGCGCATTCGTTTTACCGGGCGCTCTACGCGCGCGGGGTGTTCATGGAACCCAAAGCCTTTGCGGTCGGCGTGCGCGTTGAACACCCGCAAGAGTTGATCAACTCACGCCAGCTCGGCGACCGTGTCGATGCGAAGGTCACCGGCGCGGCGGAATACTTTCTCACCTGGCAGAACGATTACGGCCACGCAGCCTATTCGTTCTGCATGTGCCCCGGCGGCGTGATCGTGCCCTGTGCCGATGCCGAAGGCGCGCTGTTTACCAACGGCATGAGTTACTCCAATCGCGGCACGGCCTTCGCCAACTCCGCCGTGGTCGCCGCTGTGAATCCTGAGCGGCTCGCCGCGCTCCACCCGGGTGATATTCTCGCCGGCGTGACCTATCAGCGCGACATCGAGCGCCGTGCCTACGTGCTCGGCGGCGGCGATGGCGCGTTCCCGGTGCAGTCGATCGCCGCGTTTGTTGAGGGCCGTACTGATGATGGCCCGCTTTGGAAAACCTCGTTCCAAAAACCCATGCGGTGGGCGAACTTCCACGACTTGTTCGACTGCGACGTCGCTCTGGCCCTGCGCGATTCATTCCGCGATTTCGAACGTAAGATCCCCGGCTTTATCGCCAAAGGCCTGATGATCGGGCCCGAGTCGCGCACGTCGTCACCGGTGCGCATCCCGCGCCATCCCGAATCTCTCGAATCGGTCAACATTCCCGGCCTTTATCCAATCGGCGAAGGCGCCGGGTATTCGGGCGGTATCGTCTCGTCGGGCGCGGACGGATTCAGGTTTGCGGACGTGGTGGCGGAATGGGCGACATGAGTGGAACGTGGGACGTGGGAAATGGGACGTCCCCATACCGCGAAGGTTAAGTTGATTTGGACTCATTTCTTTTACTGGAAGCAATACCCGTGATTTTCCATTTTCCACTTTCCACTTTCCACTTTAATCATGCTCGTTGAAA
>JBIIWL010000019.1:0-14762 GCA_044338885.1 Fibrobacteria bacterium | reverse complement strand
TAAGATGGTTAACCGGTTTTCGCGCGGCCCTGTACGAGCCCGACGCACCCGGCCGCGCCGCAGCGGCACACGAATGGGTGAGAGAGCGCGTCCTCGTGCGCATTGTAGTCGATGGTGACTTCTGCTCCCGCAGCGAGGTCAAGGACCGCGTAAAGGTGGCGGCCCCGAAAGACCGCGGTGGGGGCGCAGGCGTGGTTTAAATACCGGAGTGGTTCGTCGACCCCTGGTTCAACGTGGAGCCCGGGGCTGAATTGCAAACTCATGCGGGTCCGCACGGGGCTTTCGACACCCGTAAAGGTGCCGATGGCGGCACCCGCTAATATCATGCGTGAGGTAAACACTCCGAACCCGTCACCGACGGGTGCGATTACAATCGGCTGGCCCGCTCCCTGAGGTTCGATCATGCCCCGCGTCTCACTGTTCAACCCCCAAAATCCCTTTCTCGTGGGCCTCTTTGAGTTTGTCTTCGACCGACAAGCAGGACGGGCAATCTTCATTGACGTAGTCGACGACGAGACGAACGATGGGGGAACGAGATTCACGGCTTGTGAGTGTGCGGCGAGAGGCCTCGAGTTCTTGTTCGCGCCGCCATTCCCACTCGGTGATGCGCTGGGTTTCGCCCGTCCACGGACGGCGGGGAAACAGATCGTGTTCGACCGAACGCGTCACATCATCGCGGGCCGCTGATGACGAGATGCGAAAGTGAGTCAGCCCCTGGGCTTTGCCCAATTCGGCCGCGCGTGTGATCGCATGATTTTTGGCGGTGCCTTCGTCCATGCCCGTGGGCCCGTGATAGAGCACCTCGTAGCGTGTTTTGGTGAGGCCGACTTCCGAGAACCCCACGCCACCGCTGTACGGCTGATAAGGCGTCACCGCGCAGCCGGTGAACAGTGCGTTAAGGGCGATAACGGCAAGTAAGCGCATGGGTGTTAAGATACGAAGGCGAGAGTGAGGAGGTGGGGCTGTCAAGGAAGTACAACAGTACGACGGTACAGCAATAGAGCACAAAAATGCAATCCCAATCTCCTCTTACCGTTTCCTCAACAAATACGCCGGGGCGAACACGATGGCCACAATTAAGCCGATCGTATGAACCAGCGCGGGGATCTCGGCAAAGCCGTGCGAAGCGCCTACGGCCTTATAGAGCACCATACCAGCGGCCTCGCCAACGCCAAGCCCGGCGGGCGAAATCGGCATGCCGTTGGCGAACGTGAGAGTCGGGGCCACATACGCGTGCAAACGGAACGGCAGATCCACATTGAGGGCCGCCGCGCACAGTGCATACACCGAAATCAAAATCAAATGCACGACCATGGAAATCCCGATGGCCCCCAAAAACACCCGCGGGTATTTATGGAACGAACCCAAGGCCACCGCGAACTCCGCCAAAAACCCTCGCCCCGTTTGGCTCTCTTCTAAGATTTCCGAAACCTCATGCAACCCCGGCGTGGCTGCGGCTTGAACCTTTGGCTTGTGGCCTAAAAACCGCCAGTTGGTGATCCACTGCGGTTTCCAAGGCGAAAGAAAGATGACGGTGAGTGCAGTCACGGCAGCGGCCATCGAGAGGATGAACGCCGACTGCGCGGCTAACAGGGGAGACGCGCTCCACACATCGCGGCTGATCCAGTTCGCGGCTGCGGCCAGGCCGATCAAGCCGAACAACCCCGTGATGCGATCAACCACCAAGGTGCCGAGGGCCGCGGCTGATTCGGTGCGGCTGCGGCCTTTCAGCAAATACCAACCCTTCACCAAATCGCCACCGGTGCCGCCGGGTAAAAAGCCATTAAAGAAAATACCGGTGAGGTGCAGACGCGCGGATTCGCGCCAGCTGATGTTGACTTTGGCGGCGCGCAAGAGCAAATGCCAACGACCCCACGCGAGAAACTGCAACGGCACGAGGTAGAGGAAAAACGCGAAGCCATACAAAGCCGGGTGCTGGGCGATCGCCGCGCCGAGCAGTGCGGGTTTGAGCGCGCCAGAGCGGATCAAAAGCGCGATCACAATCACAGCGAAACTCACGCGAAGTGTATGCGAAAGCCATTCAGGAATTTTCGACTTCATAACATGAATCCTTGGCAAAAGCTCTTCCGATGAATCTCTGTCAATCCGAGTTGCGTGATGGCATCGGTATGCTGCTTCGTTCCATAACCTTTATGGCCCGCAAAGCCGTATCCGGGGTAAAGCGTTTCCGCCTCGATGAGCTGAGTATCACGATGAACCTTGGCCAACACCGATGCGGCGGCAATGGAGGCTGACAAGCCGTCGCCCTTCACCACGGTTTGCTGCGGTAGTTTCACGCCGGGGATTTTTTGGTTGCCATCCACAAGCAAGAGCGCGGGGGTTGGATGCGCCGCGAGAAATTCGGCAAGGCCCTCGAGGGCGCGGCGCATGGCGAGGAAGGTGGCCTGCAGGATGTTGATCGTGTCGATCTCTTGGGGCGTGGCTTCGCCGATCGACCAGGCGCGTGCGGTGGACTGAATGAGCGGCACCAGCCGTTCGCGTTTTTCGGCCGTCAGTTTTTTTGAGTCGTTGAGGCCGGGCAGAGTACGGTTCGGTACAGCGTTGTTTTCGGACGTGCTTTCGAAATTGAGGATCACGCAGGCGGCGACCACGTTGCCGGCGAGTGGCCCACGCCCAACTTCGTCAATGCCGATGATCAAACCGCTAGGTGGGAGTAAGGCGCGGTCGTGGGCCCACAGCGCCACAGACGGGTCTAATTTCAAGGGACCAGGGTTCCGCTCAAGTTTTTGGCCTCACCGGTCCATTCATCCGTGAGGTCAACCGCGTGCGACGGATCATCTGATGTCGTCGGAACGATCGTATGATCAGCAAAGGCCTTGAGCACGCGCCAATAGCTGTCGTGTTCAAGCGCGAGTACCAAACGCGCAACGTCATCGGCCGTGGCGCCGTCTGGTAGAGCCGTACGGCGCTGCAGCAAAATTTGGCCTTCATCATACTGTTCGTTCACCATGTGAACGGTCATGCCGCTCTCTGGCTTACCGGCAGCCACCACGGCGTCATGAACATGATGCCCATACATACCCGCGCCGCCAAATTCAGGCAACAAAGCCGGGTGAATATTGATCACACGGTTCTTTAGGCGCGCGAGCACGGCATCGGGCACTTTTTTCATGTAACCCGCAAGCACCAACACATCGGGCTTGTGTTCGTCGAGCAGGGCGAGCAGGCGCGCCGTGACGGCATCGTCCGAACCTTCGGTCTTGGCGCTCACATGGTAGGCCGGCGCGCCGACGGCGCGGGTTTTTTCGAGTGCGCCCGAGGCGCTGTTATTGGAGGCACTAAAAACAAGACGCGCCGGGAGTTGCCCAGCGCGAATGCGATCGAGGATCGCTTGCAAGTTAGAGCCGCCCCCCGACGCTAAAGCAGCGAAGCGGAGAGGGGCGGTACGTTGATCGTTCACAGCCGTGTGATCCAAATCCGTCTGACGTGCTTACGCGTCCGTCGTGACCGACTCGGGCTTTGACGAGCGAGCAGCGAGCTCGCTCACCGACGGCTCTTTGGGAGCCGAGTAGCCGCTCGCGGCCTGCGGGGCGCCATGTTTGCGGAACAGGTGCTTGAACAGCGTGCCCGCACCGCGGAACACGCGGTAGCGCTCGCGGCTGTTGGTCAGCGCCATGTAGGCTTGCGTCAACACATACTTGGGGCGCAGGTAGAACTCGCGGCGTGCACGGTCGCAGAAGTCGACCAGCTGTTGAGACGTGAGGTTCTTGCGAATCACCGTGGTGTTGTGCTGGCCGTCTTTATCAAGCCACTTGTCGTAGTCTTGTGAGGCCAGTTCGCCGCGCTCTTTCGCCTCATCGTACGCCGAGGTGCCGGGGTACGCCATGATGGGGTAGAACTGCGCCGTATTGGGGTTGAGCTTTTTAGCGAAGTCGAGCGTGGCCTGCAAGGTCTCGGGCGTATCGCCGAGGTTGCCGACCATAAAGCACCCGTGAATCAAAATGCCGGCGTCGTTGGCGCCTTCCATAAAGCGGGCGGCCATCCCATCGGCCAACCCCTTCTTCACGTTTTTGAGCACGTCGGTGGAGCATGATTCAAAACCGACGCACAATTCGCGGCAGCCGGCCTTCTTCATCTTCTTAAGCACATCGGGCTTCACATCGGCGCGCGCATTGGCGGACCAGGTGATCTTCAAACCGCGGCTGACGATTTCGTCACACAGCTCGGCGGTGCGCGTCGGGTGTGCGGTGAAGGTGTCGTCTTCAAAGAACACTTCGCCGAGGTCGGGGAAGCTGGCCTTGATGTATTCGAGCTCGTCCACAACGTCTTTGATCGAACGCTTGCGGTAAGTGTGGCCGGTGAGCGTTTGCGGGATGACGCAATACGTGCAGCGGAAGGGGCACCCGCGGCCCGACAAGATCACGATCAGCGGGTTGATGTTGGCGCCGTAGAAGTAACGCTTGTAGCACGAGAACAAATGCTTGCGGTACACCTTGCTCACCCAGGGCAGCGCGTCGAGGTCTTCGATCTTGGGGCGCTCGGGGTTTTGCACGTTGAGTTCACCGCTGCGGTAGGCGATCCCTAAAATCTTGGAGAGGGCATCGGGGCCATCGCCGCGGAGGTGACGTACCAATTCACGGGCGGTGTAGTCGGCTTCGCCGACGATCACGTAATCAACCGCTGGTTCGCGCTCTAAAATTTCAATCGGCTCGGCGGTGGCGTGCGTGCCCATCATGGCGACGGGGCAACCGATGGCGTCTTTAATGGCCTTGGCCACGCGCATGTCGTTGTTGATCGAGGGGGTCGAGGTGTTGAGCACCGCGAACTCGGGATTGAACGCGCGAATCTTCGCGAGCGTACCCTCTAAATCGAGATCCATCGCCGGGGAGTCGAGTACGAGCATTTCATTGCCGTCTTCTTCCACACAACCCGCGGCATACGCCATAAACATGGGCCAGTACAGAGTGCTGGATTTGGTCACGCTCGGGCTGCGCGATTCCCGTGAGAACATCGGGAAATAAGGCGGGTTGAGAAAAACAACTTTCATGAAGCAAGCCTCCGGCGTCGCTGAGCGGGGCGGGGTGAAAAGTCCCGGCCGTGTGCAACGTAGTGTTGCGGAAAACTACCTAGATGGGGGGGGTAAATCAATCATTGAAAGGGTTTGGGGGCGGTGCTTGGGCCTTGGGGTAATTTTTCGGTTGATTTTGGGTTCCTTAAGGTCATTTTGCGCTCTCTTTTGGAGATTATTGCCTCCTATATGGTCGCATTTGGCCTGATTTGCACTCTTTTTGTGCTCATCTGATCCTACCTGATCGACCATTTTCAGTCCTTGCCCGGCTCGATCTGCCTTACGGCAGCGTAGCGACCTAGTTTTCCGAAACCTCCAAACAGGGCTTTCTGCCTATGAATTCACTATGAGCAATCTGTCACTGTCTCCCTCTGGGTCTAGACAGCTTCACACCGGCTTGCTCCACCAACAACGCACGCTCCTAGAGACCCACCCCCTGTTCTCCGCCATAGAGAGCGTGGATCATCTGCGTGCGTTCATGCAGATCCATGTGTTTGCCGTGTGGGATTTCATGTCGTTGGCCAAGCGGTTGCAACGAGAGCTGACATGCACTGATGTGCCATGGTTGCCGCCTCAAGACTCTGAGGCAGCCCGCCTGATCAACGAAATCGTGCTCGCGGAGGAAAGTGATATCGGATTTGATGGGTCTCCGACCAGCCATTTCGACCTCTACCTCGGCGGTATGCGTGAGGTGGGGGCCGATACGACCTGCATCGAACGATTCTTAACCGCTCTCCGCGAAGGTGTACCGTACGAGGACGCTCTTGTGCACCCTGAAATCCCCGATTTCGTTCGCGAATTTGTTGGTCACACACTGGAGGTTGCCCTGCGCGGCAGTCGGCTGCAAGTGATGGCCAGCTTTTTGTACGGGCGCGAGAACGTTATTCCCGGCATGTTCCAAATGCTTTTAAACCAGTGGAAAGTTGACGTGGATGAGGCCCCGAGGTTCGCCTATTATCTAAGACGGCATATCGAGGTCGATACGGATACTCATGGGCCTTCTGCGACGCGCTTGATCACTCGCGAACTTGAGTCATATCCTGAGGGATATGAGATCACGCAGCGCACGGCAGAGGACGCGATCGAAGCGCGGCACAAGCTTTGGAACGCAACGCTTGAGCATCTGAGGCAAATCCATGTGGGAGCGCCTCTTTAGAGGGCTTGAAAAAAATAAGGGTCACTCCGCGGACGGAGTGACCCTGTTTAACATTCGGCTAACCCTTAAGCGCCATGTGGCGCTCGAAGTTTACGCTTCGAGCCATTCTGTGTGGAACCAGCCAGGCTTGTCGACGCGCTCGTAGGTGTGCGCACCGAAGTAATCGCGCTGCGCCTGCAACAAGTTTGCCGGCAGCTCGGGGCTGCGGTAGCTGTCGTAGTACGCCAGTGCAGACGTAAACGCCGGTACTGCGATGCCTGAAAGAATCGCTTCCGACACCGCGCGGCGCCAGTTGCTTTCCGACTTTTGAATCAGGTTCGTGAAGTAGGGCGCGAGGATCAGGTTTTTGAGGCCCGGCTCCGCGTCGAACGCCTTCTTGATTTCCTCGAGGAACGCCGCACGGATGATGCAACCACCGCGCCAGAGGTAGGCGATCGAACCAAAGTTCAGATCCCACTTGTACTCTTCACCCGCCGCGCGCAGCAGCTGGAAGCCCTGAGCGTATGACATAATCTTGGAGGCGAACAGCGCGTCGTGAATCGCATCGAGGAACTTTTCGCGATCTTCGGGGCGGCGCAGTGCGGGGCCTGCGAACTTGCGGCCGGCAGCCACGCGCTCGTCTTTAAGCGCCGACAATTGGCGCGCCACGACGGCTTCCATCATCGTGGGGATCGGAATGCCGAGGTCCATCGCGTTTTGCGACGTCCACTTGCCCGTTCCCTTTTGGCCAGCCTTATCGAGGATCAAGTCGACCAAGTATTTGCCGGTGCCCGGGTCCTTCTTCGCGAGAATGTCGCGTGTGATTTCGATCAGGTAAGAATCGAGAGGGCCCTTGTTCCACTTGGCGAACACTTCGCTCATCTCGGGCGCGGTCATGCCAAGCAAGTGCTTCATCATGGCATAGGCTTCACAGATCAGCTGCATGTCGCCGTACTCGATGCCATTGTGCACCATCTTCACATAGTGACCGGCGCCATCGTTGCCGACCCAATCGCAGCACGGGATATCGCCGTTCGGGCCGACCTTGGCCGAGATCGCTTGGAAGATCGGCTTGACATGCGGCCACGAACCGGCCGAGCCGCCGGGCATGATCGACGGGCCTTTGAGCGCGCCTTCTTCACCACCCGAAACGCCCACGCCACCAAAGAGGAAACCCTTTGACTCGAGATACGCCGTGCGGCGGATGCTGTCGGGGAAGTAGCTGTTGCCGCCGTCGATCAGAATATCGCCCGGGGCCAGGAACGGAATCAATTGATCGATGAGTGCGTCCACAGCGGGGCCGGCCTTCACCATCATCATGATTTTGCGGGGGAGTTTGAGGGAGCCCACGAATTCTTCGATCGTGTGGGCGCCCACGAGGTTTTTACCCTTGCCGCGACCGTTCACCAGATCGTCCACCTTGGAGGTGGTGCGGTTGTACACGGCGACCGTGTAACCGCGGCTTTCCATGTTCAAAACGAGGTTTTCACCCATTACCGCCAGGCCGATAAGGCCAATGTCCGCTTGCGCCATGATTTTCCCTTTAATAATTGTGTTTTGGGTACAAAAACCTAGCAAAACCGGGGGGGACCCTCACCCCCACCTCCCTCTCCCCCCGGCCTGCGGCGGAGCAGGCTCGGGAAAGCGGAGTCCCACAAGTGTGACAGGTTCGGCCCTAGTTGCTGGGACCGGTACGCCCTGTGGCCGCCTGTTTGAACCTCCCGGTTGACCGCACACCCCCCCTCCTTTGTAAAATATCGCGGTCTCACTGAAAGGACTCCCATGTTTTCTGCAAATTCTTCAAAACAACGGACCCTCAAATTTTCCGCCGTGCGCGCATTGGTCGCGACGGTTGTGATCGCTGCAAGTCTGGTTTCCGTAGCTTTCGCACAATCAGAATCGGCGACCAAAGAACCGCCGCGCCCCAAACGTGGGAGCGTGGAGCTCGGCAAAGGGGCCCAGGCCCAAACCGATGCCAAACTTGTGAATGAACTCAACGGCATCTACGTCAAGGTTGTGGAGGCCGTCGCACCCGGTGTGGTGTCGATCACCACGGAAAAAAAATGGAGCGCGCAACAGCAGCAATTCAATAATCCGCTCTACGAATTTTTCGGCATGCCGCAACCTGGGGTACCGGACGAGCGCGGGCCGCGTCGCAACATACCGCTCGGCGGCGGGTCGGGATTTGTCGCGTCGCGTGACGGCTACATCTTCACCAACGCGCATGTGCTCGAAGGTGCTGATGTGGTCAAGGTCGGCTTCGCCAATCGCAAGTCGTACAGCGCGACCATCGTAGGAATGGATAAAAAGGCCGACGTGGCCGTGCTTAAAATCGATGCCCCTAAGGGCGAACTTGCGCCGCTTGCATTTGGTGATGCCGAAGGTTTGCGCATCGGCGAGCGCGTGCTCGCGATCGGGACGCCGTTTGCTTTGCAAAACACTGTGACGGCGGGCATCGTATCGGCGAAGGGCCGCCGCGACCGCGTGGGCATGGGCGATTCGTATCAGGATTACATCCAGACGGATGCAGCGGTGAACCCGGGGAACTCAGGCGGCCCGCTCGTCAACTTGCGCGGTGAGGTGATCGGTATCAACTCCGCGATTTATACGCGCACCGGCGGATACATGGGTGTCAGCTTCGCGATTCCCATCAATATGGCGATGAAGATTGCGGAAGATTTGATTTACGACGGCAAGGTGACGCGCGGTTACCTCGGTGTACAGATTGATGATGTGGATGAAAACCTTGCGGGGGCGCTGGGTCTGACCGGCTTGCAAGGTGCACTGATCCGTGAAGTGGTGCCCAACTCGCCGGCAGCCAAAGGCGGCTTGGTGTCTGGTGATATCGTACTCTTGGCCGCCGGTGCCGAGGTGATGGACGCCGCGCATTTGCGGAATCGCGTGGCGGACCTCGCACCAGGCAAAGCCTATCCGTTTGAGATTTGGCGCGGCGGTAAAAAATCAACCTTGAACATCAAGGTTGGATGGCGGCCCGGCGAGGGCGGCGATGAATCAGAAAGCGCTGCCGCATCCGAGGGTGAAGACACGCGCGGTGGCTTTAGCTCTGGAAAATTGGGGCTTCGTTTTGAGTCCGTCACCGAGGCGCTGCGCCAGCGCTTCACTTTGCCGGGTGATGTGAAAGGTGCTGTGATCGTCGAAGTGGTCGATGGGTCTGCGGCCGCCAACAGCGGGTTTGTACCGGGTATGGTGATTACCCAATTCAAACGGCGGCAAGACGCGGGCTTTATTCCGGTCAATGAGGCCAAGCAGTTATCCGATGCCGCCAAGGCCATGGCCGCCGGTGATCAGGTGGCCTTTATGGTTCACCATCAGGGCCGCACAGACCTGCGTGCCTTGCGGGCGCGGTAATCTTCACCGCATCCCCCGCCCTTAAGGCGCGTCCCTTCCCCTCTTCTAGGTGTGCGCGATAGGGGAAAGGGGCAGGGGGGTGGGTTTAGTGAAAAAACGGCAAATGAACGGGTGGCCCAAGGGTCGCCCGTTTTATTTATCATTCATTCCGCTCACAGGGAGCCTGCCGAACGGTTTGGTAGGCATAACGAGGAATCCCGTTAGAATCGGGAGCGAGCTCGTCGCTGTAAGCGGTTGACGTTTTCCCGGCGGTTTTCCCACAAGGAAAGACCGCAAGCCACTGCCTGATGCCTCATACGTGATGCCCAAGGCGGGAAGGTGGAACACTTAGGATCGATTTGATTCGATCCCACCGCAAGCCAGAAGACTCACCTGTGTGTTCACGTCCCCGGCCTCCGCCGGGGCACGGCTGCTTCTCGGGACGGGGGTGGCACGGTTTTGGGCACGCGACGGCGAATAAGATTCGCCCGTACCGGCGCCCCGACCAGCCACCCCCATTCCCGATCGCAGCCATTCCACCCCGCGGCCAAAGCCCGCGGAGGAAGGTGTCATGCCGCGTTTTTCCGCGGACATGGTGTGCGCTCGTGTGGCCGGCTTGTGGGTCCTCGCATTCGCGATGGCTACGGGCGAGCTTTCCGTCTCGCATGCGTCTCTAGGCGATACGCTCGACTTGCCGTCGAGCGCGACGCGTGGAGCGCGTGTGGCCGTGCCTGCCGAAGGCGTTCGCCACCTAAATGCCGAATCCCTGCGGCGATTCGCGACCCTAGAAGATGCGCTTGCGTCCTTACCCGGATTTCGCGTGCGTCGAGCGGGCGGGCTCGGCGGCTATTCCGAGTTGAGCTTTCGTGGTGCACGCGCCTCCGCTGTAGCGGTGTATGTCGACGGTGTCCGCCTCAATCAAGAGGGTGAGGGCGCGCCCGATCTTTCCAAATGGCCAGCGTTATGGTTTTCTTCTCTGACCGCCCGTACGGGGTTTGATGCCGCGGGTGCGAGCCCCGGATCGCTGGCGCGCATCGACCTCTCCACGCACTCACAACATCGCGCCGAAGCCCATGCGCGCGGCGGAAGTTTCGAGGTGGGTGAGATTGCGGCACAAGCGTCCTTCCCGCTCACCCCAATCGATTCAACCGGATGGCGTTTGACCGTGGGGGCGCAAGCGCAAACGGCGCGGAACGATTACCCGGTGTTCAGCGACAAAGGCACGTTGTACAACACGGCGGATGACACCACCTATAACCTGAACAACAATGCATACCAAAGCCGCGGCGCACGGGCTGCTGTGCGCCGAGCGTACGCCGACGGGGTGCAGCAGTTCTCGGTGTTGTGGCTAGATTCGCGCAAGGAATACCCCGGTTTGTTCCCCACGTCGGCGCGGGCGCACACGGTGCGTACCGATTGGTTGGGTGCGTGGCGCGTGTCGCGGTCGTTCGTCGACGTGGCCTCGTATGAAGTCGGTGCGCAGGCGCGTCGCTTAGAAGACTCGTACCGCGACCCGAATCAGTCGCTCGGGGTGTTCTCCTTCGAACAGGCGCGCGTGTCAACGGCAGGCGAGCTCGATGGCGCGCTCAATCTGCCGTTCCGTGTGGGCGGTCGCCACACACGCGCCGAAGCCGCGGACGAAAGGTTCACCGGTGTCGCACGCGCCGACGTGCGCCTACGCGCCGAAGACATTACCCCCACCGCCACGCCGTTCAATCAAGAGATGGCGTCACCCGCGGCGGAGCGGTTTGAAGCGAGCGCGGGTCTACGTGCAAACTTGGTGACCGCGCGCGCTTTCCCCGCAGTATGGCGCGACCTCGCGCTCACCCTTGAGGCGCGCCCCTCGTGGGTTCGTTTTAAAGCCGATGGCGTGCGCTCGTTCCCAGGTGGGCCCCTCAGTGCGCCGCTCTCACAAACGTTCGCGCCCGTGGCCTGGCGCGCGGCCGCTGAGTGGCCCACGCGCATCGGCACGTGGGGCGCCCTCGTGCGAACCGAGCCGCGCGCTCCTTCGTCGGGTGAATTCCTCGGTGACAACAATGGCATTCAACACAACTCGGATTTACGCGCCGAAGAAGCGCGCTCGGTCGTGCTCATGCACGCCTTTGAAATGGCGGGGACTCAAGGTTCGGAAACTGTGCCCGCCTGGTCTGCAGGCTTAGAGACCTCTGTGTATGCGAACACGTACGACGACCCCATCCGTTTAGGTCAACGCGGGGCCTCGCCCTTTCTGCGGTATGAGAATGCGGCAGCCTATGAGGTCCAGGGCGTGGAGTGGACAGCCCGTGTGCTCGCACCCTATAGCGAATCTTTGTTGTCCTTCTCTTTGCAGGATGCAACCATCAACGAAGGCCAATACGAAGGCAATCGCCCGGCCCACTTGAGTGAAACCGAAGCGCATGCAGAATTCTTCCTGAAACCTCTCAAAGGCAGCCGCATTGGGGCCCTCGCCGATTATCGCGGCGCGTATTTCCCTGGTGATGCCAACGTCCCCGTGTCGCGGCGCGACGCCGAGTGGGAGCTCGGCGCCCATGCAGGTTACGCGCGAGGTCCGGCGCGTTTCGCGCTCGACGCGCGCAACCTTTTCGATAAACGTTATCGAGACTTTGCCCACAGCCCGCGTAGCGGGCGCAGTTGGTCATTCACCATGTCATTCGCTCTTTAACCGTAACTCAACCACGCATCAACACCATTGTTTTTCTGTTCACATCCATCAATCATATTCAGGAGCTTACTTATGAAAACATTTTCAATCCGCCGCCCGGTGATCGCGCTGTTGGCTGCGCTGGCTTTTGCCGGCTGTAACGTGTTAGAGACTGATGACGGCGTCGTTGCTCAGTACGATGACACGACCGGCATTTCGGGCCTCACCTCCAGCTGGATCGGCACGCACCGCGATAGCCTCAAAATTGTTGAAGCGCTCGCCTACCGCGATGGTCGCCTCTACGCCACCCACCGTCACGCCACAGCGCCCGGCACTGCGGTGATCGATACCGCGACTGGCACGATCGTCGAGTATTACCCACACCTGCTGAAGCCCTCCGGCATGGCTTTTACGGAGTCGGGGTATCTCGTGGTCGGTGAAGGGTCGTACGGGCAGCCCGGCGGAATCAGCGTGATCAATACCGCGGCTAAAAAGATCCGCCAAGGTGTGATCAATTTCGACCAAG
The DNA here is from genome assembly GCA_044338885.1 of Fibrobacteria bacterium. Taxonomy (GTDB): domain Bacteria; phylum Fibrobacterota; class Fibrobacteria; order UBA11236; family UBA11236; genus UBA11236. The sequence continues at coordinate 2,083 of JBIIWL010000019.1, read as the reverse complement.
ACAACGCCGTACGCTCTGTGGATGGCCGCATCTACCTGATCGACCGCACGGCGGGCGTTGTGACCGGCTTTACGGGACACACTCCTGGAGTGAACGTCACGCTTGACGTGCAGACCGGCGCCAGCAGCAATCCTTATGGCATCGCGGTATCGGGTGGTAAAGCATTTATCCCGCGCTACAACCTGTCTTCGCTGCTCATCCTCAACGATGTGAACTCAATCGGTGGCGGCACGCGCGATTCGATCGACTTGTCAGTCTACGCGCATGACTCTGGTGCGGGGATTCCGCGCATGGCCGGTGTGGTCGCACACGGCGACTATGTGTTCGTGACGCTGGAACGGTACAACTCCCGTTATACGCAGCAGGACTCGGGGTTGGTGGTGGTGATCAACGCTACGACCAAGGTGATTGAGAAAACCATTACCCTGAACTTCAAAAATCCTGGTGGCGGCGTCGTGAAGGATGGGGTATGGTATATCGCCGGGTTGGGAAACTACCTCGTCAATGACGGCGGTATTGAAAAGATCGACCTCGCGACGCGGACACATGCCGGTACAGTGGTGACCGAAGCCACGCTCGGCGGCGATGTCCGTAGCTTCGCGATCACAGGCGCGAACTCTGGCTACGCGACTTACAGCACCGACTTCTTCGTGACCGCAAAGATCAAGAAGTTTTAATCGAACGACCTCTTTGAGTGTTCGCACCTAAAAAAGCGCCGCGGGTCAGTGACCCGTGGCGCTTTTTTTGTTCTCAATGAGACAATAAAAAGGGCTCGCACTATGTAGACCGGCGAACCCTTTTACAAATGACTCAAATAAAAAGGGCTCGCCTGATGACAGGCGAGCCCTCCATGCTCATGCGAGCGTCTCTGGAATTACCAGCGACGCGGGCCGCGCTCGCCACCACCGCCGCCGCCGAAGCCGCCGGTACGGGGACGCTCTTCACGCGGACGGGCTTCGTTCACGTTGATGGCGCGACCCTTGAGGTCTTTGCCGTTCAGTTCGTCAACGGCCTTGCGGGCCTCGGCATCATTGGGCATTTCGACGAAGGCGAATCCGCGCGACTTGCCAGTCTCGCGATCCGTCATAATCTTGGCAGAGGCCACTTCGCCGTACGCGCCGAAAGCCGCTTCAAGATCCGCCTGGGTCGTCGCCCAAGCCAAGTTACCTACAAACAAGTTCATACACTAATCCTTGAGGGGGTTCTACACTAAATCCATTCTGGAGCGGCCTTGACACAAAGCACATGAACTTCAAAAGGACTCAGGTTTATAAGGTAATAGTAAAAGGCGGGAATTGCATAGGTTATTCTGGAAAAATCAATAAAACCCGCCCAATTCACGCTATTTCAGAGAGTTGCCCCGATTTTAAAGTGAAGATATGGGCCAAAATCAGAAGATTTCGAGCAATTTTTTACAACTGCTCACAATGTTTGCCTCAAATCACGACGGCAACCTCACGCGAGCTGCGGCCCGAATCCTAACTTGCCGGCAAAACCGCCAGAGCCCGGCGACCCAATCCCTTCACCCGACGGCCTCCAATCTCCCCCCCATAAAAAACCATGTCTTCTTGGAACGTGTATCTGGTTCATTGCCGTGATGAAAGCCTCTATTGCGGCATCGCGACCTCTGTGTCACGTCGGATTGCGGAACACAACGCGGGCCAGGGTGCCAAGTATGTGGTCGCGTCGCGTCGCCCTGTGGTCTGCGTATGGACGCGGCGGATGGCCGGGCATGGTGAGGCGTTGCGGCTCGAATATTGGGTGAAGCAATTGCCCGTGGCGCAAAAGCGACTGTTGGCCGATGGGTTGGTCGTGGTGCGGCGCACCCGCGACGGTGCGTGGAAGTTGGCTCCCAAGCCGATCAATCGCGCTTGAGAGAAGTGGTACACCAGACAGGAGTCGAACCTGTGACCTTCGCCTTCGGAGGGCGACGCTCTATCCAGCTGAGCTACTGGTGCCCGAAGAGAGGGGACAAGGTAGGTTTTTTTGGGGGTATGCGCCGGAGAATGCCCCGGCGGGGTAGCCCTCTCCCCACCCCTAACCCCTCTTCCGGAGGGGAGAGGGGGATCCGACTTTAGGGGAT
>JBIIWL010000176.1:0-4561 GCA_044338885.1 Fibrobacteria bacterium | reverse complement strand
TATGGCCGGCAGCACGGACGACAAGGCGTTATTGAACTTCGACCTGCGCGTCATGCCGCTCCACTATGCGAGCATCCGCGCTTTGGACCGCAACTTTGAACAGATTTTGTTCACGGGTTGGGAGTGGTTCTTGCGCGCCGATGTGTGGTACGTGAAGCTGTGCGGCTTGGTGTTGAACCTGCTCAACATGTTCTTCTCCTGGATCCCCAACTACGGTTTCGCGATCATCTTGCTGACCTTGCTGGTGCGTTTCATCACCTTGCCGCTGTCGATCAATCAGACGCGTCAGGCCGCTAAACTTGCGATTCACCAGCCTGAGATCCGCAGAATCCAGGAGAAGTTCAAGGGCGAGCGTCAGAAGATGCAGGCCGAGATTATGGCCTATTACCAGCGCCAAGGCATCAACCCGATGGCCCCGCTGCTCGGCTGCTTCCCGCTTCTGTTGCAAATGCCAGTATTCATCGCCTTGTTCAACGTGCTCGGCCGCGCGGTGGAACTTCACGAAGCGCCGTTCTTCCTCTGGATCGGCGACCTCTCGCGCCCCGACGTGGTGTGGGCCGGCCTGAAGATTCCGTTCTTGTTCCCCGTCGGCCTCACGGTGTTGCCGTTCTTTATGGCGGCTACGATGTGGGTGCAGATGAAGATGACCATTAAAGACCCGAACCAGAAAGCCATGGTTTGGCTGATGCCGATCATCATGTTCGTGTTCTCGGGCTCGTTCCCCTCGGGCCTTGTGCTTTACTGGACGATTTCCAACCTCTTCACCATTGGTCAGACGCGCGTGTTTGGAACGGTGACCCCGCCGACCGCAGGCAGCACACCGAAGGTGACGATTTCGCCGGCCCCGTCGAAGACGGGGAAGAGCGCGAAGAAGAAGTAAGGCGTAAGGGCGGCCAATTGGTCGCCCTTACAAGACTATGTCACACACCATCGTCGCGCTCTCCACGCCTCCGGGCACCTCGGGCCTTGCAGTGGTGCGGCTCTCAGGCCCGGCCTGTGCCGACGTGGTGCGCACCTGTTTAAAACGAACAAACTGGAAGCCGCGTGTTTTACATGCGGCTTCCTTTTTTGAACCGGATACAGACGAGGCCCTCGATCATCTCGCCTTTCACATGCTGCCCGGGCCCCATTCGCCCACGGGCGAAGATGTGCTTGAGATCTTCCCCCACGGCAACCCCCTGTTGATTGAAACCATCGTGCGCGCGCTCTTGCGCGTACCCGATGTGCGTATGGCCGAAGCCGGTGAGTTTACGCGACGGGCCTTTGAGCATGGCCGCATCGATTTGGTTCAGGCCGAAGGTGTGGGCGCGCTGATTCATGCGCAATCGAAAGCCGCACTGCGCAATGCGCGCCGTATTTTGGATGGCGAACTTTCTGGGAGACTGCGCGCCTTACGCGACCGCCTGTTGGATTTATCCGCGCGTCTTGAGCTGGATGCCGACTTTGCTGAAGAAGAAGCCGACCCCGATTATACCTCGTGGCGGCCTCGGGTGACCGAGGCGCGCGCCGAGGTCGAAGGGTTGCTGCGCGGTTTTGAGCGCGGCCGCACATGGAATCGCACACCGCGCGCGGTGTTGTATGGCCCACCCAATGCGGGTAAATCAAGTTTGGTGAATGCACTCACCGGGCGCGATCGTTTGCTCGTGTCTGACATTGCGGGCACGACCCGCGACTTCGTGGACGTGCCCTGGCGGATCGCGGGAGGCCTCGCGCAACTCGTGGATACCGCGGGTTTGGGTGAAGCGGTCGATGCGCTCGACGCCTTGGCGATGGAGCGCACGCGTGCGCAGCTGCATGAAGCGGACCTCAAAGTGTTTGTGCAGGATGGCGCACGCCAACCGAATGATGCCCTCGCACCTCTGGCCGCGCTTGCCGATATTCGCGTACTCACCAAGTGCGATGCGCCCCATTTTACGCCTCCGGAAACAACGGACGGCTGGTTTGTGGTCTCAAGCAAAACGGGGGAAGGACTTGAGGCCTTGATCGCCGCGCTGGAACAACGGTTGAATCCGGTGGATGAAGCCGATGAGGGTGCGGTGGCTGTGACCGAGCGTCAGCGCGCGGCCCTTGAGGCGGCGCGCGATCGTTTGCTCGCGGCGGAACACCACCTCGACGGCAAACCCGCGGTTGAGATTCTCGCCTTTGAAGTACGCGAGGCCTGTCTCGCCCTCCGCGAGCTGCTCGGTGATGTGACCGCGGACGATGTCCTTCACCGGCTGTTCGCGGGGTTTTGTATTGGAAAATAAGGGTAAGGGGTAGGGGTAAGGGCGAGCACAACATGACAGCCTTAGAAAGGGTGTCACAATCACCGAATTCTGCGTCCTGATGTGCCCTATACTTTTGAAGTTGTGATGGAAACCGATCCTTCCCACACCGTCCTCATACTTCACAGTGTTGTCCTCCACACTGCCTTTATTTGGCTTTCCCCCTACCCTATACCCATTACCTCCTAGCTCTTAGCTCGGCTTTCCAAAACTTTTTTCCCTCCCCCGGCCCAAAACCATTGTTCGCGCGTCAAACATTCGTGACCCGGCCGTGCGCCGTGGTTTGTTCACGGAGGTTTTGATGACAACGATGAATCGGCCAACGCAGATTCAAATCCAGGATAGTGCCGGCGCCGCGCAGCCATGGCGCCACGATCTTCCCACTTCTGAAACGCGAGCGAATACACGGCGAGCGCGCGGACCGGTGCGCGTACGCTTTCGGCCCTCTTTCGAGATTTTGCGAGCGCTGGATTTATTTACCCCGGTCTCCGATGGGGAACTGATGAAGTTCGCCGCATTAGGCCGCGAACGACGCGTGGAGCGCGGACGCTCTGTGTTAGCGGCTACGGGTTTTTATGAACCGCCGTTGGCTTTGATCTTGGAAGGCGAAGCCTTACTCGCCTGGGGACGTGGGCCCGATGATCTGTTTTTGCGTGCTTTGGAAGCGGGCGATCTGGTCGGTGAAACAGAGTTGTTTACCGCGCTTCATCCAACCCAAGAGGTTGCTGTGTGGCCTTACAGCGTGCGTGAAGGTGGGGTGCAACCCAATTTAAGTGGCCTTCAACTTGGGGATGAAGAACGGGTGGCGACGGCGCGCGCCTTGACCACGGTGCGGTTGATCGAGTGGGATCGCGATGCGGTGTGTGAGGCGCTGCGGCGGTGGCCCGATGTGTCGCTCAGCCTGCTGGCGGGCATGGCGCGGCGTCAACGCGATTTGCACCGACGGATCGCCGGCCTGTGCCGCCAGCGGGCGCCGCAGCGCCTGGCGCGCGCGGTGAACGCGCTCCTCGAGGAGCGCGGGGTGTCGCTCCGCGACGACGCGGGGCGGGGCCGGTTGCTGTTGCCCCGCACGCCACCGTGCACGCGTTTGGCCGAAATGGCGGGTATGGCCCGCGAAACGGTGTCGCGCCTGCTCACCGAATGGACCAGGCGTGGTTGGACCAGCAGGCGCGATGGCGACCTCTTGATTTTAGACCACGGTCAATGGCGAACCCTTGTGGGCGGGGAGGCGGTATGACCCCCGTCAATCCGAACTCCCCGCTCCCCCCACTCCCTAAAACAACGCGGACACGCCGGTTTAGACCGATTCACGCCTTGGTTCCGGCGGTCCGCCCCTACCCCCCCGGCCCCTCCGGAAGTAATTTTGCCCTTCTCTTTTGGAACCCTACCATGACCGCATCGACACGCCCTCCGTTTCAATCCATCGCCGGCCTCGAGGTCACCACGTTGGCCGCACGCCACGGCACACCGTTGTTCGTCTACGACCGCGCGGTGATCGAGCAACGCATTTCAGAGCTCAAACAATTTGATGTGATTCGTTACGCGCAAAAAGCGTCGTCGAACCTCGCGTTGTTGGCCCTGATGCGCACGCATGGTGTGGTAGTGGACGCCGTATCGGCGGGTGAGGTGGAGCGCGCGTTGCGCGCGGGGTTTAGCCCGGCTGGGTCGCAAACGCCAGGCACGCCGGGGATCGTCTTCACGGCTGATTTGTTTGATGCGGATGCGGCGGCTGTGATCGCGAAGCATAAGATTCCGGTGAACGTGGGTTCGCCCGATATGATCACGCAACTCGGCGCGATTTTCCCCGGCGCCCCGGTGACGTTGCGCTTGAACCCGGGCTTTGGTCACGGTCATTCGCGCAAGACCAACACAGGCGGCGAGTGGTCGAAGCATGGCATTTGGCATTCGCAACTTGAAGAGTGCTTGCGCCTTGGTCGCGAAGCGGGTGTGAACATTCACGGTTTGCATATGCACATCGGTTCGGGAACCGACTTTGAACATTTGGCGCAAGTGTGCGGCGCGATGGTGCGCGCCGCCAAGATCGTGGGTCCGCAGCTTGAGGTGATTAGTGCGGGCGGTGGTTTACCGATCCCGTATCGCAAAGATCAATCGCGCATCGATACCGCTGCGTACTTCGCCTTGTGGGACAGCGCGCGCAAAGAGATCGAAGCCGCTGTGGGTCATAGCGTGCGTTTAGAGGTCGAACCGGGTCGTTACCTGGTCGCCGAATCGTGTAAGCTGGTGACGCAAATCCGCTCGATTAAAAAGGTCGACAACAACTTGTTCTACTTGGTGGA
>JBIIWL010000175.1:0-4617 GCA_044338885.1 Fibrobacteria bacterium | reverse complement strand
CCTCACTCTGTGCCGTTTTCTCGCTGGGTCTCGTGGGCTGTCTCAATGATTCCGAAGATCACCAAGACGATGAATACGCTTGGGATCATGCCTGTGTTCATGCCGCTGCCACCCCGGATCCAGTCGTCGCCAATGCGGACAACACCCTTGCTCCCGATGTCAGCCAAGGCCATACGCATTTCGGTGTGACCTTCACTGCAGGCTCAAAGGTCAAGTTTATCGCGGACGAGCATGGCGAGTTCGGCTTCTTTTTGACCAAAAACGTTCCTGTGGTTTTATTGACGGCCACCGGCGACACGGTTGATTTCGAAGAGACCGTCACGTCTTTGACTGGTTGCGCAGAACTCTCCGTGATGCACACTGCCGACCTCGATTCTGGCGCGCATTACCTGCGTTTTGGCACCAGCACAGAAACCACCGTTGGCCTCATCATCGAGGAAATGGCGCATCATGATCACTAAGCGGCTTACCGCACATCAGTCTGCGGAGACCTTCGGGTCTCTTGCAGGTGGTGCGGGGTGCCGGTTCTCCGGTTGCCATTATATTGATAATATGTTATCAATAGGTGGCGCTGGAGAAAATGCTTCGGTTCTGATTGAAAAGGTGGGGTCATGAGCCTGATTCAAACTTTAAGAACGCCCGTAATAGGCCGCGCCGCTTTGGTCGCCAGTCTGGCGAGCGTGCTGCTGGCCGCGACAGCGGCGTTTGCAGAGGACCAGGCCGGCGGCTCTGCCGGAGCGCCCTCTGCGTGGCAAAACCCGGATATCGGCGTTGTGGTGGACATGACACTCGATGCGCATGATGCCGAAGGCTCCAACCAATGGCGTACGGGCGGGTTCAGCATGCGCGCCATGGAATTGGCGCTGTCCTCCAATATTGATCCGTATGCCAATTTGAATGCCAACGTCTTCGTATCCCCTGAAGGCGCTGAGCTGCATGAACTGTACGCGCTGTTTCCGGTGTTGCCCGGTGGCCTCGAGGTGAAAGCCGGCCAAATGCTGGCGAACTTCGGGCGGTGGAGTCGCTTCCACCCGCACGCCACCCCGTTTGCGACCGAGCCGCGCATCCTTCATGAATATGCCGGCGGTGGTTTGCTGATGACGGGTGCGGAAGCCTCGTGGTTATTGCCGATCCCGCACTATGTGGAGGCAAGCCTTGGCGTGTACAACATGATCACGGGCCACAGTCACGACCCTGATCCGGCCGCCGAGGGCATCACCGACCCGGCCACTCCGGCCGGCATCGCCGCCGAAGAAGGGTGCGTCGCCCATGGCGATCACTACGATTGCGCCGATGGCATTTTTTACGACGAAGATCTATTGGCACTGCGCGGCCTTGACGGTCGCGACCCCAAAAACCGTTTTGCAAACCGCCGCCCCAGCGAGCTCGCCTTTGGAGGTCGCCTGAACACCACGGTGGAATTCGGTCTTGATTGGAGCCTGGATGTGGGGGCCTCTGGGCTTTATCAGCATGGATACAAGCGCTCGCAGCGTGTGGATGGACTCCGTCATTCAAAGGCTATGGCCGGGCTCGATGCCACCTTCTTTTGGCACCCGCTCACGCGCAACAAATACCGCGGACTTGATTTTGGAGTTGAACTGCTTGCCAACCGCGAGGGTTTCGAAACCGTTGTGAGCCCCACCGTGACGCGCGAAGAAACGATCACGCGCGGCGGTGCTTTCGCTCACATCCGCTACCGACACGATGATCGATGGCACATCGGGGCATTTGGTGAAACCTTTCAAGCCCGATCTGGCGATGCCGACGTACGTCAGCGGGGAGGCGTTTTCGCCACCATGAATCTGACCCACTATCAGTATTTGCGGCTCGAGGCGAGCCGGTATGACCAAGGCGATGGCTCACGGGCTCATCATCGTCTTGTGCTGCAATATGACGCGGTGATCGGGTACCACACACACGGAGTGCAACGATGAACGGCGTAAAAAGTTTTGGGGGTGGATTGGCGGTCCTACGGGCCTTGGTGATCCCTCTGGTGTTGGCCGCATTTGCGCCCAGTCAGCCGTTTGCAGCCAAGTTGAACATCGTCGCGTCGGTGCCAGACCTCGGTGACATGGCGCGCGAGATCGGCGGGAATCGCGTGCGTGTCGACGTTCTGGCGTCAGGTCGTGAAGACTTCCACGCCGTACCCGCGCGCCCAAGTTATTTACCGCGTTTGAATAAAGCCGACCTGCTGTTGAATCTCGGACTGGATGCCGAACATGCGTGGCTACCCGCGCTGGCTGCCGAGGCCCGTAACCCGCGCATCCGCGAGGGGGCGGCGGGTTGGGTCGAAACGTATGCGGGGATTCGCATTCTCAATATTCCGACACGCCTCGATCGATCCGAAGGCGAGCAGCACCCGCGCGGTAACCCGCACTACAACGTGGGCCCCGATAACGGTAAGCATATGGCGCGTAACATCGCCGAAGCCTTCGTGCGCGTTGATCCAGCGGGAGAGGCGTATTATAAAGAACGACTCTCAGCCTATTCCCAAAAGTTGACCTCACTCGAACAAGACCTTAAAGAACGCGGCGCCGCGCTTCGTGGTTTGAAAATCGTCTCCCATCATCATGACGTTTCATACCTCGCCGCATTTTATGGGATGGAGGTCATCGGATCGATTGAACCAAAGCCCGGCGTGTCACCCTCAGCGGGGCATTTGCAGAACCTTACGAGCCTGGCACGCGGCAAGGGCGTCCAACTCGTGTTGCATAACCAAGCCCAAAACCCTCGGCTCCCCGCCCGTGTCGCCTCCGAAATCGGGGCGATTCCCGTTGAGTTTTTGAATATGGCGGGTCCCGACCGTAATTCACAAACGTGGATCGAACTCCAAGAGGAAAATTTACGTCGGTTACTTTTGGCCCTAGCGCAGGTAAAAAAGTAGGGGACAGGATGAGCAACGTGGTATTGGAACTTAAGGGCCTCTCGCTTGGCTACGCTCCGGCTCCCGCGCCGTTTGTGGTGTCGGATATCGACCTTGAATTACGTGCGGGTGAGTTCCTGATTTTACAGGGACGTAATGGGAGCGGCAAGTCGACACTGTTGCGCGGCCTGCTTGGTTTAGTGCCGCGATCCAAAGGCATGCTGCGTTGGCATGTGTCCCAAGGTGATGTGGGCTATGTGCCCCAAGAGGCCGCCATAGAAACCGGAACACCCGCCACGGCGCTCGACGTGGTGCGGGCGGCCGACCCCGCACATTGGGCATCTAATGCCGCGGCGGCTCGCGCCTTGTTGGCGCGCACGGGCCTAGAAGCGGCCGCCGGGTCGCGGTTCACCGAACTGTCAGGCGGCCAGCGCCGCCGCGTGCTCTTTGCCCGCGCCTTGCTCGGCGACCCTAAGGTGCTCCTGCTCGACGAGCCCACGGCCAACGTGGATGTTGAAACGGAATCAGAAATGGAAGGCTGGGTGAACGATTTACGCGCCGAGCGCGGTACAGCCGTGTTGGCCATCAGCCACGGCACAGAATGGGCCACAAGCGCGCGCGTGATGAACCTCGTGCGGGGGGCACTCCAGCATGACTGATTTTCTTGCAGTTCTCTCCTTTGCTGCCATCCCGTTGATCGCCGCATTGTTGTTCGCCCTTGTGCTTCCACCGCTGGGTGCTGCCTTGCATTTGCGCAACGAGTCGCTTTTGGGGATCGCCCTGCCGCCAGCTGGTACAGCCTTGCTGGCGATCGCCGCCGCATTACACGACAACCACGGCCAGGGTCAAACCCTGTTCGACTTTTTCCTCGTTGCAGGTGGCCTATCAATTTTGGTGGCGTTGTTGCCACCTGGCGCAGGCCCACGCAAAGCCAACCTCCGCACGCGATCTTTGATTCTGGCGGTCATGTTTAGTGTGGCGAATGCGTGCTTACTGCTCGTCATGGCATTATCGACGCACGCGCGTGCCGAATTGTTGCATTCGCTTAACGGCGAAATGTTGGCTGTGACCACGAGTGCCGTGGTGGCGACCGCCCTCGGCGTCGTAGCGGTCAGCTTGCTTTTCGCGCGCTTTCGTGGTCATGTTTTGGCGTATCTGCTTGACGAAGAAACCTATCGCATTCGTTTTTCGGGTGCGCGATTATTGGGGTTGGTCTTTCCGGCGGCGGCGGTGCTGTCCGTGACGGCAGCGGTGCTTTTGGAAGGCCCCATTCTCGCGACGGGTTTGTTGGTGATTCCCGCTCTTTTGACAGAGCGGCGTTCGCGCGGGCTGATTCCTTATTTGTTCACTTCCATGGTCGTGGGTGTGGTGGGCACGTTGAGTGGATTTGTCGTGGCTTTGATTGTCGACCTGCCCCCTGCGCCGACTGCCGTGGCGGGTGTGCTGTTGGTCGGTATCGCATGGCGCTTCGGTTTAGCGCGGCGGTGAATGGGTCTCCCGCACAGGGATACCCAACCGTACGCGCGGCTTGCTACTTTCATCCCCATGCGCCCGCCTTCTAAACCCACGCGACTTACATCCTCGAAGCCTCTTGCAAAAAAGGCCGTGACCTCCAAGTCGACAGTGGTACAGGCTGCGTCCTCAGCGACTCGTAAAAAAGCGGGGGCGGCGGCAGCCGCACCTGCGGATGCAGCGCGCCTAGGTCAACGTAATACCCGGCCGCGCGCCGCCATCGTCGGCATCTTGGAGTCCGC
>JBIIWL010000174.1:0-4619 GCA_044338885.1 Fibrobacteria bacterium | reverse complement strand
CTATGGAAATAGTCGTCGGCTGATTTCGCGAAGAGGGGAGAGGCACACAGGACCAAAAGTCCGAAAGCGAATGCCAAACGCTTCAGAGCATTAAACGTGAGGTTCATGGCGCCCTCCTTCCGCCCGGTGCCGTAGGTTTCCAGGGCGTGGCGCGCGGATCACGGGGCTTGGGGTCATCAGGTTGTTCGCCGCGTAAAATCTTCATGACATCGTCAAGCCGTTGTTGGTGTGCGGCAAAGGTTGCGGCGGTTTTGTCCCGGCGCATAATGTCGGTTAATACAGCGTGGGCATCGGCATAGCGCCGCTGCCCCGCGAGCTGTAAGGCGCGTGCGAGCGCTTCTTTGGCCAAAGCACTGGGCTCAGGTGGGGGAGGTGGTTCTCCTTGCTGTTTTTGCTGCTGTTGTTGTTCTTGCCGCGCGATCAACTGATTGAGCAGCGACCCCGCCATTTCAAGATTCTGTTTTGTGGGCCTGGCTTTCGGATTGAGGCGTAAGGCTTTTTTGTAATGAGCCACGGCTTCGCGCAAATCGGCGATGGCGGGCTGAAGGTTGGTGGAGTCGGCTTGCGCGGCGGCTTGCCCCTTGCGGAAATGGGTATTCCCCAGGTTGTGGTGCCCGCGTGAGGCAAACCCGGAATCGCGGCCCGCGCGCTTGAGGGCTTGGCCGTAGTATTCAACGGCTTCTGGGTAACGTTGTTGCCGGTACAGCGCATTGCCGATGTTCAGATCCAATAGTCTGCGCGCGGGTGCGGCGGTATCGGTCTCTTCAACCGCGTGGCCGTACTGCCGCAACGCTTCTTCGTATTGGGCTTTGTGGTAGGCTTTATCGCCTCGTGCGCCCGGAGCCGTTTGCACGCCCAGCGCACGCAAGATTTTGGAACTTGTCGAGGGGGCAGACGACTCCGCAGCCCACAACGGCACGGCAACGCCCGTTAAAAAAACGACGAAGGTCGCCCGTTTGACGATGCCAAAGACCAAAGTCATGAGAACCTCCCGCTCCACACCCGTTTACGGCGACGGCGATCGGAGATCAGCATTTCTAGCACGAGCAAAACCAAGACAATCGCCAAAGGAATCTGGTATCGTTCCTCAAACCGTGAGAGCTGCTGCGAATCAAGGGTTCGTTTTTCCATCGCGTTGATTTTTTTCAACACGTCGAGCAATTCAAATCGGCCCGGTTGTGCATGGTAAAACTCGCCGCCTGTCGTACTCGCGATTTTCGCCAGTAAGTCCGGTGCCAGTTTTGTGGACACGATCTCACCCCGGTTATCCCGCTTGTACACCCTTTGGCCCGTACCATCCTGTACGGGGATGGGGACCCCAGCTTCTGACCCAATACCCACCGTATAAATCACCACGCCCGCCTCCGCCGCTTTCTCGGCGATTTCAAGGGCCCGCCCGCCGTGATCTTCTCCGTCGGTCAAGAGTACCATCACGCGGTGTTTACCCTCTCCGGGCGGAAAGGCTTCCAGCGCGGTTTCCATAGCGCGCGAGAGATCCGTACCGGGGGCTTCGATGAGTCCGGGTTCGAGTACATCCAGAAAAATTCGGAAGGCTCCATAATCCGAGGTCAGCGGGCATTGTAAAAATGCGTCCCCGGAGAACGCCACCAAAGCCGCACGATCGCCTTCGAGACGTTCGACGAAGCGTTGGATCTCTTGTTTGCTGCGCGCCAAACGATTCGGACGAATATCCTCGGCCAACATGGAGAGCGACACGTCAACCGCAATCACAATGTCCAAACCTTTTCGCTGCACGAGTTCCATTTTGGCGCCCCACTGAGGACGGGCAATCGCCAGCACTAAAAATCCTACCGCCAAAGTGAGCAGTATCATTTTAATGACTCGGCGCGGTAGACTCGACCCACCCGCAAGGCGCTTGAGCATGGCCGGCGACGCAAAACGACGCAGGGCGACGGATTGACGCCACACAGCCCACCCGAAAAACAAGGCCAAGGCGGGCAACAGAAAGAGGAACCACAAAAAGGACGTCTCACCGAAGCGCATTAGGGTGCCCTCCGGAAACGGGTTTGGGCTAGCGCGACTTCTAAGAGCAACAACACCAGTGCGGCAAGTGCCAGAGGCATATACAGCTCACTGTATCGCGTATACCGCGAGGTCTTGATCTCGACCTTTTCTAGGCCATCAATTTCGCGGTAGATCGTTTCAAGCGCCTTTGGGTTCTGGGCACGGTAATATTTGCCCCCGGTGGCTGCTGAAATTTCGCGCAACATTTTTTCGTCGATCTCGGTTTTAACCATCACAACCTGCCGACCGTAGAGTGGATCGTCTACTTCGATGGGGTGCTCGCCTTCCTTGCCGACGCCGATGGTATAAACCTTGATCCCCAGAGCCGCCGCCGCGCGAGCGGCTGTGACCGGCGACACTTCACCCGCATTATTCACGCCGTCTGTGAGCAAAATCATCACCTTGCCCTGCGTCCCTGTGCCGCGCAGGCGGTTGGCGGCGTTCATCAGGCCCGTGCCGATTGCGGTCCCGTCTTGCACCCTCCCAAAATCCACTTGACGAAGCAGCGATACCAGCACGTCGTAATCGAGTGTGGGCGGGCATTGTGTGTAACTACGTCCTGCAAATACAATCAGGCTGATACGATCGTGTTTGCGCCCGTTAATGAAGTTTTCCAACACCTGCTTGGCCACAAAGAGGCGGTTCCGGGGTTTAAAGTCCATCGTTTTCATTGAGGTGGACACGTCTAGGACCAACGCAATGTCGAGGCCGAGCGAATCCGTTTCTTCGAGCCGTTCCCCCGACTGAGGGCGGGCCAGCGCCACGACAAGTAAGGTTAAGGCGCACAGTCGCAACACAAGCGGTAAGTGACGAAAGCGTTGAACCCAACCGGAGGGGAGAGTCCGTAAGCCTTCGGCACCGGGGAACCGAATGGCGGCTCTGCGACGGCCATCGCGACGAACGGCGTCCCATGCCAACAGCGGCACGAGCAGCAGCAGCCAAAGTAGCTGGGGGTTGTGAAAGTGGGGCATCACAATGTGGTCTGGTTTTGGGCGGGTGAAACGGGCGTGCTTGGTTTTTCGGCGGTGGATCGAATAAAGGTCTCGGTCCCGTCAAGCAGCCTGGCCTCATCGGCGAGTGTCAATTCAACGTCGGCGAATTTCACCGTATCGAGTTCATCGCACGTGTGGCGCAGCCAATCGCTCTCGGTGGTGGACAAGCTGAGGCGGCTTGTGCGTTCTAGGAGCTCGGCGGTCGTGGCTTCAAGCGCATCGATTCCGAAGCGAGCCGCGAGGTATTCGCGCACAATTTCGGAAAGGCTGAAGGCGAAGACCCGAGACCGCCCCGCTGCAATATGACCTTCGCGACGCAGGTGCCACAGGCGCGCCAGTGCCGCTTCACTGGCGGTGACCACCACTTCCGCAACCTCTGGTTGCGGCGCGGGCTTGAGCGTACGTCGTTTTTGCCAGGCGCGCAGTGCGCGGTAAAGCCCGTAGGCGGCGATAAGCACGAGGGGGATGCCCCACGGCCAGCTCCGGGGGAGTTTTTCTTCGTCGTAGATTTCGGCGATGTCTTTGGCATCGGCGGGAGAGACCGCTGTTACGGTGAGGAATGTCGCCGGCGTATAGAGTACGATGGTTGTCGTATCGGGGGGGATACGTACCTCGACGCGTTGGGGCGGAAGCGTATCACGGCCAACCTCATACGAGGCGAGATTTAAGGTGTGGATGACGGCGCGTTTTGACGCCGCGGTCGAATCCGTGCGCACCGAATAATCCAGAACTTCGAGAGCCCCGGTGTTCCCCCGCACCGCCGGTAGTTCAACACGCGCCCCGGGCGGGTGCGTCACGGTGATTTCATACCGCACAGGGTCACCTACGGTGATTTCTGTAGGGGTGATGCGGGCGGTCACCTCAACGTCAGCGGCCGTGGCCGCAGTCGTTGTCGTAAGTGCGACGAGGAGGGCGCCCCAGGGCACACCAAAGTGCAAAGTCTTAACCACGGTGTTTCGACCTTTTGCGGAAATAGTGAATCAGCGGGCGAATGGTTTCATCATAGTCGTGACCGGCGAGAATATCCACGGCGTCGGTGCCGGTGCGGCGGAATAAGGCCTGCAGACGCTCCTCTTCGGCACGCCGACGGGCGCCGAATGCAATTCTGAAGGCCCGACTGCCGGTATCGACGACCGTGACCGCTCCGGTTTCGGGATCCTCGAGTTCCAAAAATCCCGTGTCCGGGAGATCGCGTTCACGCGGGTCTGAGACCTTAATCGCCACGGCATCGTGCCGTCGTTGCAAGAGCCGTAATGATTTTTCAAAATCTGGTGCGTCAAAGTCTGAGACCAGAAAGACCACGGCGCGTTGACGCAGCAGACGGTTGGCATGGGCAATTGCCCCGGCGATGTCCGTGCCGCTTTCGCGCGGTTTGTGATACAATAATTCGCGAATCACACGCAACACATGCTTGCGTCCCTTTTGCGGTGGGATGAACCGTTCCACCGTAGATGTAAAGATCAGCAGCCCCACGCGATCGTTGTTTTGGATGGCGGAAAAAGCGAGCAACGCGCTGAGCGTTGCCATAATTTCGCCCTTCACTTCATTGCGACTGCCAAAATCACCTGAGGCCGAAGCATCTACGACCAACAGAACGGTAAG
>JBIIWL010000173.1:0-4629 GCA_044338885.1 Fibrobacteria bacterium | reverse complement strand
ACCGGTTTTGGGGGAATTGGTAAAATCGGGGGCTTAGCCAAGGCCGTTTTGGCACGTTGATTGTGAGCTCAACCCGCGTCCTATGGGGTGAATTCCCTCATTCCAGATTTACCTTTCCGTATCATGGAATTACGTGAAAATCGCGAAATCCGCCTTGGAATCATTGGTCTTGGGACCGTGGGCCAGGGGGTTCTCGAACTATTGCAGCGCCAAGGCGATTTTTACGCCTCCGCCCTTAACATCCGTTTCATCGTCACGGCGGTGGCCGCGCGTCGCGAGTCGACCTTAGCCTCGGTGGCCATGTCTGGCTGCTTTAAAACGACAGATCCGTTAGCGGTCGCGCAGCGCGACGACGTCGACGTCTTGGTCGAGCTGGCTGGCGGCGAAGACGCTGCACTCCCGTGGGTTGAGGCCGCGCTCACCTCGGGCAAGCATGTGGTGACAGCCAACAAGGCTCTGCTGGCCAAACACGGATCAACCTTGTTTCCGCTCGCGGCCGCACACAATCGGGCCTTGTTGTTTGAAGCCGCTGTGGGTGGTGGCATCCCCATCGTTCGCACCTTGCAAGACAGCCTGATCGCGAATGACATCGAAGGTTTGGCTTGCATCATCAACGGCACGTGTAACTACATCCTGACGCAAATGTCGGAGCTCAAAGAGAGCTTTGATTCAGCGTTGTCTGAAGCTCAACGTTTGGGTTACGCCGAAGCCGACCCTGGGTTCGACATCGATGGTATGGATGCCCTGCACAAGGTTGCGCTGCTGGCGTCGATCGCGCACGGGTGCTCAGTGGATTACCGCAAGTTATCGGTTGAAGGTATTCGCAACATCAGCGCGCTCGACATTCGTATGGCCGAAGAGCTCGGGTATGAAGTCAAGCTGCTCGGTGTGGTCGAACGCGCCGGTTCGGGCAAGATCCTTGCGGCGGTGTACCCCGCCTTGCTTGATCGGAGCCACCAGCTCGCTTCGGTCAATGGTGTGTTGAATGCGGTCTACCTGAAAACTTCGGCGGCGGGGCCCTTATTGCTGACCGGCGCAGGCGCTGGTAAGTTGCCGACCGCTAGCTCGGTGCTGTCCGACTTGGTGGCGGTCGCGCGCTTAGGCGAACCCGGTTCGCCCACCGCGAGCGTGCCACCCTCCATGGATTTCTTCGCTCCCGAACACGCCGCCGACCTCATGTCGATCGACGATCTTGAAACGGAGTTTTACCTGCGCCTCACCACTGTGGATAAACCCGGTGTTTTAAGTCGTGTGACCGGCATCCTCGGCGACGAGGGGATTTCGATTCGTGCGCTCAGCCAAAAGCCCGAGCACGACCCGGAAAACGTTCCTGTGATCATCCTCACTCACAAGGCGCGCAACGCCCATGTTATGGCCGCACTTCAAAAAATTGATAGCCTCGATGTCATCCGCGAACCCACCCGGGTGATCCGCTTTTACAAATGAATATGACGCCTCATTCCCATGACCTCTTTGCGCAGGACTGCACGGTTGTGCTGCGTCGTCTGCAAAGCCGTGGTTTTGATCTGCGGTCTAAGGAAGAAGCGTGCACCCTCGGGCCATGGCTGCGTTTCACGCCGATGTTGCAGACGATCTTGTTTGGGTTCAGCACGGTCACCGGGTCGGTCGAAGTATTGATCGCCCTGGCCTCCGTGCTAGCGATCGGCGTGCTCGCCGGCTTTCACCCATTCGATCTGATCTATACAGGCGTGATTCGTCCGTTGGAAAAATCGCCGGAGTTACCGCGCTGCCCGATCCGCCGTCGTATGGTGTTTTTAGTGGGCGTGGTGTGGTGCTCGGTGACCGCCTGGGCCTTTGCCAGCGGGAACGTCTTTTGGGGCTACTTGCTTGGCGCTATTATGACGGCCTCGACCGCTTTGCTGGCCACAACGCACATTTGCATTCCGTCGCTCATTATGGGCTGGCTGTTTCGCAGTACGTCGCGCCGCGCGTAAAGGTCTTCGAGGATAACCTCGGGAAGTTCCCGTGCCTGATGTGAACGTGTGGGCCGCCATTTTAGGGAGTGTAGCCTTGTGTTTCTACAGTGGTCACATCAAGGTGGGAGTCGTGTCTCGTGTCAAAAGTCCGCGCGCGATTGACCCCTCGTCCTTTTACAAAGCCTCTGTGATTCTCCGGTGACACAGTCGCTGCGCATTGGCCTTATCGGCGCGGGTTATGTGGGCCGCACGGTACACATACCTTCCTGGTTGCGCGTTCCCGAGGCCACCATCGTGGCGCTCTGTGATACCGATCCGGCGGCCCTTGGCCGCGCCGCCGCGCTCGTCCCCGGCGCCGCCGTATTCTCGGATCATCGCGCCTTGCTCGCCCACGGGGTAGACGCTATATCGATTTGCACGCCGAACATGACTCACGCACCGATTGCACGCGATGTATTAGACTCCGGTGTCCACGCCTTCGTGGAAAAACCATTGGCCGTCAACCCCCAGGATGTGCGCGCCCTCGGCGCGGTGGCCGACGCCCGCGGCCTCGTGCTGACGGTGCGTCACCAACTGCGGACCGACCCGTCTGCACAGGCCGCGCGCGCGCGCGTGGCGGCTTTGGGGCCACTCACGCACATCCGCGCGCGCGCGCTGCGCCGCGACCGCATTCCCACCACGAGCGGCCTCACCAACGCGGCGCAGGCGGGCGGCGGGGCGGCGCTCGACCTCGGCGTGCATGTGCTTGACCTCGCGTTGTGGCTTGCCGGTTTTCCGCGCGCCGTCCGTGTGCAGGGCCAGGCGAGCGGGCATTACGGGCGCGGTCACGTGCCGGGTTACGTCAATGCCTGGGGGGAGTGGGATCGACTTGGATTTTCAGTTGAAGATACCGCGTCCGCCACGGTGGCGTTGCACGGCGGCGCGACGCTCTCGCTCGAGTGCGCCTGGGCCGGCGACTTTACCGCGGAGCAGTCGGGAACGTGGTGCGAGCTCGAGGGGCCGGCCGGCCGTGTGCGATGGGATGCCCCGCCGCCGCACACCCGAGGGCCCGACACACCACCCCCCGATTTTACCGCGTTCGCACACGCCTGTCGCTTTGGTTCACCATCGCCCGTACCGTGGCACGAGGCGCTGGCGTCACTTGAAATACTTGAGGCGTTTTATCGGTCAGTGAGAGAGGAGAGAGTCGCTGCAGTGGGGCCTACCTAAGCGTTCAACAGTCAGCCATCAGCGCTCAGGAACGCATCGCTAAGGTTTTTGTGTTTGCTGAATGCTGATCGCCGTCAGCTGATCGCTCCTGATTGGACGACCTTACTGCAACTTCGGATTATTCTTATGCCGGTCGGCGTCGCGGTTGGTTTTTTTGTCGAGGTTTTTCTCGAGGGCGTTTGTGAGGTTGATGCCGGTTTGGTTCGCCAGACACACGAGTACGAACAAAATGTCGGCCATTTCATCGCCGAGGTCGCGGCCTTCGTCTGATTTTTTAAAGCTCTGATCGCCATAGGTGCGCGCCATGAGGCGGGCGAGTTCGCCGACTTCTTCCATCAAAATGGCCGTGTTGGTCAATTCTGAAAAATAACGGACGCCGTGGGTTTTGATCCAGGTGTCGACGCGGTGTTGGGCTTCATCAAGGGTCATGCGTTTTCCAGAGGTTTCAGGGTCATGGGCCGCACCGTGGCGGCAGGTATTGGTTGGGGTAAGAATATATCTTCGCGCCTTTAGGTCTGTAACAATACGTGTCGAAGCTATATTCTCCCACCTTTTTAAGCCGTCACATACGCATTGAGTGCGAATTTAAAGCACTTCTCGCCTTATTTCCCAGTCAAAGCCGAGCATGAAACGTCTGTTACTCCAATCACTCGCCATACCTGCACTCCAGGTCATTTTTGATCTGTGTATGCGCGCCCTGTTTACGGCGCGTGGCGGTTCGAAGTGGGATGTGGGCATTTATTGCGCCGGGCTATTTGCGTGCTGGACGTTTTCGGTTGCCTTTATCGCCGTAGCGCGGCTCTCCTTCGCCGGCGGCCTGTGGGTCGGGCGCATCACCACCGGCGTGTTGGCGGTGGTGCACACCTTTTTGTTGGCGACCAATTTTTTCTTGTTCCAATTTTTCGGTGAATTTTTGTTCCCGGGGGCGGTAGCCTTTCTGACGGACCCCTACTACATGATGGATTACGTGCGCACGTTTGGCGGGCCTTTGCCCGTGCTGCTTTTGCTTGTGTTATGGTCGGCCTTTTATGCCTGCCTGCGCCCTTGGCAACGCAGCTGCCGCGAAGCGGGGTTGTGCCGGGCCGTATGGTGTGCCGGAGGTTTGCTGGTGCTTGCCGTGCCCGCCGGTGCGATTGCCTTGAACAAGACCGAAAAGTTGAGTGAGTATCGCATGCCGCCCGACATGGTCGCGGTGCAATCACTTTCCAAACACTTTTTGCGGGTGCGTGATAAAGTGTGGCCGCTGCGGCCGTCTCGACGTCTGCCTGTTGAAGCGCGGGTTCTCACGAAATCTTCATCGGCTGCTTTAGCCGCATCGGGTTTGGCACGACCACAGACCGTGTTGGTGATTCTCAACGAGAGTATGGGGGTGCGGGGTCTAAGGTTCATGGAGCACCCTCGGGGTCTCGCCGCCGATTCAATCAGGGAGGGGATGCCGCGGCTGGCCGCACGTCTAAAGGCCGATAGCGCTTCCTTCATCGTA
>JBIIWL010000172.1:0-4633 GCA_044338885.1 Fibrobacteria bacterium | reverse complement strand
GGGTCGGGATTCTCAAGGTTTGACTGTACGTTTCATTACATTTTAAGCCACACTTTGGGTCCACGGCGGTATCATGTCCTCAGGTAATCAGAACGCAGCCCCTCCTATGTCTTGGTTCAAAAAAGTTCTCAACGTAATCCGCTCCGTGTGGTCACGTCCTCTGTTCCGCATTGTTGTCGTCTTGTTGATTGCCCTTACGGTAGGGTTTCTCGGGGGGCGCTCCGCCTTGTTTGGAAATGACGTCGACCCTTCAGGGGGGCGCATCAAATTAAAGCCCGGGCCTTGGGGTGAAGTTGAATATTTGCCCATCACCATCGCTGCGCCGCGTAAACTCCTGCGCATTCAAGGCACAGAATCGGACGAAATTCTTTGGTATCTCACGGGGGAAACCCGAGCAAGCGTGAGTGCTCTTTTAGAGCGTCTCGACGTCCCGCAAGGCGTTCGGACTGCTATCACTGGCTCGGCCGTTCTCTCCGAACACCCCCAAGGTGTGATGATGAAGCCCACGTGCGCCATGATCTCTGGACTCGGGGTACCGGCTCGCCGCCGCCTTTTCGAAATGATGGCGAACGAGCCGACCAACAACCCGAATCGTTGGGAGTTTTTCACAGACTTCACCAAGTCATTTAAAAAGTATGGTGTGTCACGGAGTACACTTGGGCTCTTGGAAGATGTCAGTGTTGAATACGGGCGTTACACCGTCACGTATGCTATGGCGTGCGTGTATGCCGGCGTCGATGATGACGAAGAAAAGGTGGGTCTCGCCAAGTCTCTCTCGCAACAAAACAGCATGCTAGTGCGTATCCGCATCCGCCCCGATACGGATATTCAGGCATTAGCTGCTTATTGGGGCCGCGGCATGTGGACTACAGACGTTGAAGCGATTCTCGAATCAGTTAAAAACCGGCCCGATGGCGGTGTCGTAAATATCCTCGAGATGCTCCCCCCACTCGCAGGGGCCTTGTTGCATAGTTACCCTACGCCGCACAACTTTTTAGCGGGGCCCGAAGTCATAAAAAACTGCTCGTGGACGGCTTTCAATTTCTTTCGTGATGAACCACGCCCGGAATTCGCCGACGAAGGGTATGTTCTCAAGACATTAACAGAGGATTACTTGCCGGTGCTCTCTGACCCGCGGTTTGGAGATATTGCCGTATTCCTGACCCCGGACCGGCGTATGGCTCATGTGGCCGTGGTGATTGCCGATGATTTGTACTTCACGAAGAATGGCGACAACCCTTGGCACCCCTGGGTCTTTTCCAATCTTCGCGATATGATGGAAGCCTTCTCCTTCGGGTTGCCTGAAGGTCAAGGACTCTCGATTCATTACTTCCGCAGCAAGGGCTATTAAGCCAAGCCGCGCTAGGCGGCTTTAATCGCAAGCCAGGCCCACCCGGCGAGGAGCAATACTCCGCCGATCGGGGTGATCGCGCCTAAGGGCTTGATACCGGTCAGAGCCAAGGCGTACAAGCTCCCGGAGAACACCACCACGCCCGCCATCAAGAGCAGGCCACCTGTTTTGATATCGGCACCTGTTGAGCGCGCGTATAATCCCAGCGCAAACAGGGTAATGGCGTGGAGCAGGTGATACAGAACAGCGGTATTCCACACGGCCAGCAGGGCGGGGGAGAGTCGTTCTCGCAAGGCATGTGCACCAAAAGCTCCCAAGGCCACGCCTAAAAATCCGAGTATCGCGCCAATGCGAATTAAGTTCATAGTTAGACCTCTCCTACGGCTTTCGCCTTGACAAACCCGCCACGGCCGTCGGGTAATTTGACGGCAAACCATTCACCTTCGCGCGACACAATCGTGAAGACCGTTCCTTCATGGGCACGAAAAAGGAGTTCGTAGGAATCTCCGGGGCCGCTATAAAGGTCGACGGTCGGAGTTAAGACCACCGCGCGCACTGAGGTGCCGTGTTGGCGCAGTTTGTAAACCAACGATGGTGAAAACGCCAACAGTACGGTGAGGGCGCCCGCGGCGACCACCAGCGCCGTGATCCGCCCCACGGTAGGCAAAAAGAGCGCCGCGATTAATGCCCCAAAGCACCCCGCGAATAGACCCAAGGCAATCCAAACTCCCGCCCGTGGGGAGTAGGCGGCGTGTGCGCTCCACAAGAGGCGCGTCAAGGCATTGGCAGGTGCTTCAGGAATTTTATCGGCAACGCGGGCGCGCGCGAAATTCAGGTTGTGTTGAATATCAGGGTCTGTGGGCGCAAGTTTGCGGGCCTTCTCGTAATACAAAATCGAGGGCCCTAGTTGATCGGCGCGGAACAAGGCATTGGCATGATTATAGTACAGGCGAGCATCGCGCGCGCCGGCGGCTTCCGCCTTCGCGTAATGCGATGCGGCTTCGAGATAGTCCGCGCGCTCGTAGGCGGCATTGCCTTCACGGAAAGCCGCAGTCGCCCCCGTGAGGTCTGGCTTGGCTGCGACTTGGGAATACGCCACACATGTGAGGACAAGTGTCGACAGAAACCACGATGTGAGGCTGCGTGGACGCCGAGGTACGCAAAGCCGAATGTTCATGCCAACTCCTTATCGAGGCGCGTGAGCAGGGCTTCGGCGCTCTCGATATCACGTTTCATTTCATCAGAGGTCGGGCTCATGCCTGCAAAAAGCACGAAGTCGCAGCGTTGTAACAATGTATCGTAAGCCGAGGCTGTTTGTGTGGTCACACCGTGGGCCGTTAGTAAACCCATAGATTCGGGAAGCGTCAGGCCGCGGAACTCACGGTTGAGCTTATCACTGGGGTAAGCGGTTACGGCTTCGGCAAGAGCCCGATAAAAGTCCCGTGCGTGCCCGGTGTCGAGCGCTTGCTGCGCTGATTTTAAGCGACGGCGACGTTCCGAGCTGGCGCGTGAACGCCGGGAGAAGGCCACATCGGATTGCAAGCGGTCGCGTCGACGACGGAGGGCTAATGCCCCGGCAAACAATAACGGGGGAAGCGCGATCAACGCAAAGAAACCTGGGGATGAATACGGGAGCGTTTCTTCATCCCGCATACGAATTTCTCCGCTTTTTATGTGTCTGATGTCAGATCCAACTTCGGAGATTTCACGTTGGGTCGACAACGTAGAGGCAGGCGAACCCGGTTTGCCTGGAGTCACGCGCACGGTCAGTGGTGCCGACTCGGCCCGTACATAGGCGCCGCGCTGCGGGTCGAAATACGAGAAAGACACCTTGCCTAAAGTTTGTGAACCTTCGCGACCGGGAATCAACACGTACTTAAAGGTGCGCGTCGTCCATAATACCGTGCCCTCCGCAGCGCTCGCCCCTGTTTCTTCGGGGTCATAGACCTCGAAATGCGGCAGGTCCGGAATGAGGGGCTTGGTGATGGATTTAGGCTGGCCGTTGCCTCGAATGGTCACGGTGAGGGTGACGGGTTCGCCGGCCGCCACGACGGCGGTGTTGAGCGAGGCGGTTAAGGAGTATTGCCCCACAGAACCCGTAAAGTCGTCGGGGGCGCCTGTGGGTAACGGGTTGACGTTTAGTCGTAAGGGTGCGGCGGTGGTCGTTTGGGTGATCACGCTACCGCCGCCGCCGAAGAACATGTCGAACACCGATTGCCCCTGCGAGGTGCCGGGTCGCAGTTGGCGGTACTCCACGGGGATCCCTTCGAGGACGGCAGGGCCTGAAAGCAGAGGGAATAAGGCGATCCGTACATCAAAAACTGCGACGTCGCGTCCCTCGATTGTGGCGGTTTTGCGGACGATTTCTCGATCGAGTTGCTGAAAGAAAAACTTTTCCCCGACTTTTTTTTGGATGTCTTCTGGTAAGCTGATGGACTGAACGCCCTCTTTGGGAATGATGCGTAGCGTGTAGAGCACTTGTTCGCCCGCGAATAACCGCGGCTTGCTCACCGACGTGCGGGTCGAAATTCCGGCTTCGGTCTTGACGACCGTCACCGATGCGCGCCCCAGCTCGCGTTCGTTGCCTTTGTAGGCATAGGTGATGGGGCCGATGGAAAATGTCCCCGCCTCGCGCGCCGTGAGCGCGTACACAAAGTCGGTCACGAAGCTTTCACTTCGGCTCACAACGCCATTGATGACAGTGGTTTGGGAACTGACAGAGGTGCCCGACTTTTTAGTGACCGAAAACGCGTCCAAACCTGTGACGCGCGGCCACGGTAAGTTTTCTTTTTTATCGGTCGCGACCCGAACTCTCAGTTCAAATACCTCGCCCGTCACCACGTTGCTGCTGCTGAGACTGGCCTCTGCCGAAACCACATCGGCCTGCGCTGTGGACGCGATCAACAGCGCGGCACTGAAAACGGCCCAGAGACTCAGGCGGGTTGCTTGAATTGTGTGGAGGAAGCGGTTCATCACCAGTCCTGTTCCGTGCCGCCGCGGGAGCGAATCACTTTACGGCGTTCAGCCTGTTCCTTTTTCTCGTCGTCGGCGAATGAATTTAACAACCGCTTGGCTTCGGCTTCGCTCATTTTGGAAGGTTGGGGCTCACCCTTACCGTCGCGGTCGCCTTGCTGGCCGGGGTCCTCACCATTTTTGCCGTCCTCAGGCTTGTCTTGATCCTTGTCACCTTTTTGGTCGCCCTTCTGACCCTCTTTATTTTTGTCTTTGTCACCATTTTTGCCATCGTCTTGATTCTTGTCGCCGGATTTTTTGTCGTTCGGC
>JBIIWL010000171.1:0-4639 GCA_044338885.1 Fibrobacteria bacterium | reverse complement strand
TGCCTTCACCACCCCCAACCTATCAGATCGATCTGATTCAGTCCTTCACAGGCGCCAAGAGTGGCCTCAAGGGGCATTACACCGGCACGCTTTTGGCGAACGGTACCCTGAGTGGCTCGGCTTTTGCCACTCAAGACGGGATTCCAAACGGCGACTCGTCCACTTGGACCGCAATGCGAATCCAGTGTCCCGACGAAGACTGAGGGTGTTTGGGTCGGCTTAAGTCACGCTAAATCGATCGATTGAACGGGTTCAGCCCCTTCCTTATTGGCGGCCTTTTCCTAATTTTAGAACTGCGCTATCCCGTCAATCGACCCGAAATCGGGAAAATCTCCCGGTTTTTCTCTCGTCGACACGTCGGAGCGCGGACAAGGGACCACCGCTTTGCCCACCGAATTTTACCCCTTTTTGGCCTTCGCCGGTTTGGCTTTGCTTGTCGGCGTGGCCGGACTTGCCGTCTCCACGTTTTTAGGCCCACGCCGTTTGTGGAGTCAGGCCAAGTACGAGCCTTACGAATGTGGCGTCGATCAGATCCAGAACCCGCACCGCCCGTTCGCCATCAAGTTTTATGTGTTCGCCCTTTTGTTCATTCTTTTCGACATCGAAACGATTTTTCTGCTGCCCTTTGCCGTCGGCTGGCAAACGTTGATCGGAACCGGCGCGCTGCAAGCGGTGCTGGTGTTCATGGCGGTGCTGGGCCTTGGCCTCGCGTACATCCTGCGCTCCGGCGCGCTCGAGTGGGAGTAAGGTAAACCTCATGTCAGCCCAAGACAAAATCAACGACGTCATTACGACGCAACTGGGCTTCGCCATCAACTGGGCGCGGTCCAATTCGATGTGGCCCATGCCGTTTGGTACCGCGTGCTGCGGCATTGAAATGATGGCCACCTTCATGTCGAAGTACGATGCCTCGCGCTTCGGCTCCGAGGTGCTCAAGTTCTCGCCGCGCCAATCCGATTTGCTGATCGTGTCGGGCCGCATCTCACTGAAAATGATGCCGGTGCTGCAGCGCATTTGGGAACAAATGCCCGAGCCCAAGTGGTGCATTTCCATGGGCGCCTGCGCCAGCAGCGGCGGCGTGTTCGATACCTACACGCTGATTCAAGGCGTCGATCAGTTCATCCCCGTTGACGCCTACATGCCCGGCTGCCCGCCGCGCCCTGAGGCCTTCATCGAAGCGTTGATGACGGTTCAGGCCAAAGCCCGCAAGGGCGAGGCTAGCTCCAATGCCTTTGTGAGCGACGATGTGTCGCGCGACCCTTCGTCGTCGCCGCTCTACCGTTCGCCCGATGCGTTCATGGACGGCCCGGCGGCTGCCGACGACACCCCGGATGAATCCGCCGCTCCGGTGGCCAACGTCACCGCGGGGAGCCAATCATGAGCGTCTCCGCCGCCACCCCCCACTCTTCTGTCGCTCCCGTGTACACGCGCGAGAATCTTTCGATCCTCGCCGCGCGCGTTGAAGCCGCATTCGGCGAACGCCTCATCAGCAAAGAAGAGAAGACGCAGTACATTCAGTTTTCGGTGAAGGCCGCCGATGCGCACGACCTGGTGCGCGTGCTCAAAGAAGAGCCTGCACTGGGGTTCACCTGGTTCATCGACAGCTGCGGCGTCGATTACCAGCGTTACCCCAAGGCCATGCCCGAGCGCTTTGCCGTGGTCACCACGTTGTTTTCGCCCGCTCTGGGTGTGAAGGCGCAAGTGCGCGCGTTTGTGTCGGGCAGTGACCCGCGCATCGCCTCCAACTGCGACTTGTTCGCCGGCGCGAACTGGACCGAACGCGAGACGTTCGACTTGTACGGCATTGTGTTTGAGGGGCACCCCAATCTGAAACGCATTCTTATGCCTGAAGATTTCGACGGTCACCCGCTGCGTAAAGACTACCCGCTGCGCGGCCGCGGCGAACGCGGGGCGTTCCCCGTGTACCATGCGGTGCCGCTGGATCACGCTCCCAAAGAGGGAGAGGGCTAAGCCATGTATTCCTACGAACAGGAAATCGAAGAGCGGACAGACAACGTCGTCCGCATGAACGTGGGCCCCTCTCACCCGGCGATGCACGGCACGCTGCGCGTGATGATGGAGGTTCAGGGCGAGCGTATTTTACGCGCCGAACAAGAGATCGGGTATTTGCACACCGGCTTCGAGAAGCTCGGCGAACACCGCACGTACAATCAGTTCATCACGCTGAGCGATCGCCTCAATTATTTCTCGCCGCTCAACAACAACATCGGGTTTGCGATTGCGGCCGAAGAGTTGGTTGGTCTTGAAGTACCGCGCCGTGCGCAGGTGATTCGCACCATCATGGCCGAGTTGTCTCGCCTTGCCGATCATAGTTTGTGCGTCGGTGCGCTGGCGATGGATCTTGGCGCGTTCACGTCGATCTTGTGGACGTTTGTGGAGCGCGAAAAACTGTACGACGTGTTCGAAGCGGTGACGGGCACGCGCCTGACCACCAGCTACACGCGTGTGGGTGGTGTGGCATTTGACTTGCCCGAAGGCTTCGATAAGCGCGTGCTGACGATTTTGGACAGCATGGAAGAGACGGTCGATAAGCTGCGCGGCAGCTTTTACAAGAACCGCATCTTTCTTGATCGTACCGAAGGTGTGGGCATCATCACCCCCGCTGATGTGGAGAGCTTCGGGATTACCGGGCCGATCTCCCGTGCGAGCGGTAAGCATCACGACCTTCGCAAATATCGCCCGTACCTGGTGTACAACGAACTCGAGTTCGACGTGCCGGTTTACACGCAGGGCGATACGCTCGCGCGCTATAAGGTGCGACTCGACGAGATGGACCAGAGCATTCGCATTGTGCGCCAGGCGCTCAAATTGCTTGAGCCGGGGCCGATTAGCGCGCTTGACCAAAAGCACGCGTTGCCCGACAAGATGTCGACCTATACCGACATGGAGTCGCTCATTCATCACTTTAAGATGATCATGCCCGGGCCCGATCACGGGTTGAATCCTCCGGTGACTGACCTCTATTCTGCGACCGAATCGCCCAATGGCGAGCTGGGTTTTTACCTGGTGTCGGACGGTAGTTCGAACCCGTGGCGCGTGCGCGTGCGCCCGCCGTCGTTCATCAATTACCCGATCTTCGGGCGGTTGATGGAAGGCGCGATGCTCGCCGACGTGGTGGCGATCTTGGGCTCGTTCAACATTATTGCGGGTGAGTTGGATCGATAAGGCGAGCCTCGATACACTCGTGCTTCGCACGAGCACTCGGCGACCGGGTGGTGTTTCATCAGGTATCTCATAGAATGCAAAAGGGTCAGCGTTTACGCTGGCCTTTTTGTTTGTGGTGAAATTGAGTGAAGATTTAACGCCTGCCACTGCGCGTCTTCCGGTCATCGAGTGCCAAGCCGGCCACCTCGATACACTACATCGGTCGCCGAGTGTCCGCCGGGTCTCGATACGTCCTTGCTCTGCAAGGACACTCGACCACCGGCGGATGTATCGAGGCGCCCGATGTAACACTCGGTGACCGGCTTGGTGTATCGAGATGCCAGGCCCTAATTTGGCATGGCTAATTATTCTTGCATCTTAGGCAATAATCGAGCAGGGATGCCCAATGCCACACATGTATATCCTCGAATGTTATGACGGCACCCTCTACACCGGGAGTACGAAGAATCTCGAAAGGCGTCTTTTCGAACATTCAAGTGGGATTGGTGCGAACTATACCGCAAAGCGGTTGCCGATCAGGCTTATTTATGCGGAAGAGTTCCAGCGAGTTGATGAGGCCTTCTATCGGGAAAAGCAAATCCAAAACTGGAGCCATGAGAAAAAACTGGCATTGATCGCAGGGGACTATGATGCTGTCCGCGAAAAGGGAAAAAAGAAATTCGCTCGAAAGTAAGACATACCGGGTCGTTTGGCGTCACCACCAAGGCTTTGAACCCCTACTCGACTCACCCGGAAACCTCGATACGCGACATCGGTCGCCGAGTGCCAAATCGAGCGCCTCGGTACAAGCGCGCAAGCGCGCTCACTCGGTGATCGATTTGGTGTATCGAGGCGCCCGAGGCGGTCACAAATTGTGACCGCATGTCGAAGAGGCGAGTCCTAAGCCCGTTTCTCGACGACACTCCCGGAGGCCTCATCACCAACCCCCGCGCTGGCGTCTGCAAAATCAGGGCGCGCGGGCATACCCACAATCGCCTTGGTCATGCGCGTGGCTGATGCTTTTGCATCAAAGCTTTCGTACATCCGCTTGAATTGATACGACAACACCGCGCCTAAGAACGACACGGAGAGCACATTGCGGCGATGACGCAGCGTCCAGAGCATCAGGCTCCAGAAGTAGCGACGGTCGGCACTGACGATACCCAGCATCCACGTGGCGCGGGCGAACATGTAAAAGCCCTTCAGGTTCATAGGGCGCCGAATGGGCATGGCGACCTTGGCCCCCGGGTATCCTTCGAGGAAGGTGCGGGTGCGCGCGTATACGCCTTGCGGTGAATACACGTGGCGCAGCACAAAGTCGAACCCTTGCATTAAGACTTCCGGGTCGACCACGGGGATGATGTTGCTTTCGTTTTCGCTGAAATCGAAAGGCTCAATCAAACGGCCGGCGTTTCGCATCTTGGTGTAGAGCTCGGTGCCCGGCGGGGCCTTGAGCATGTTGACGGTGGCGTTG
>JBIIWL010000170.1:0-4642 GCA_044338885.1 Fibrobacteria bacterium | reverse complement strand
GTAAGAGTAAAACCCCAGAGCGCTTTCTTGAAGCACGACCACATCGCGGCGATACCCTTCCACGAACTGGAGGTACAGAGCGGGCGACGTAAAGTATTGCGATTGATTGGAGAAGATCACCGCGCCTGAATCGAGTGGGCCGAGCAGATTCTTGGTAAAATCTTCGCTCGCGTAATTTCCCGAATCGTTCAAGGGCTTGTAGTGTAGCGCGAGCGGAAACGCAGGCACGAGCAGGGCGAGCGCCAATGCCACGCGTCGAAAACGCCCGAAGGCCAATACCCCCACCCCCACCCACAATGCCGTCACCATATGAAGGTTGAGATAGAAGTTGGGGTCGTCGAAATCGTAGTTGAGTGCGTAGAACACGCAACCGCCAAACAGCAGCGTCGAGAAGAAGAACAGGCGCCTATCGCGCCGCCAGAGAAGGATCAGGCCGATGAGCGCGACCAGCAGTGGGAGGTAGCCGAACACGCCCGGTGTGCGTTGAAGGAAGAGCATGAATTTTTCAGCGGGTACCTCGACCCCGCTGAACATCATCGCCTTGTATTGTTTGCCGCTCACGTGCAGCCAAAAATCGTGCAGCGTGGCCGGGTGCCCCCAATTGGCAGCAGGCAATACTGCGGCACGCACGGGCAGATAGATGTATGCGGAGAGGCCGAGTAAAAACAGCGGCGCGGCTTTGAGCATCTTCAGCCACGCCGGCGCGGCGAACCCATGGATCGAGAAGTACAGCCACAGAAAGGCCGGCGCGAGCAGCACCGTCATCATATGGTGCGAGCAGCTCAGTCCCGTGGCGTAGACGAACAACAACCAAAAGCGACCTCCGGCGGGCGCGCCGTCGGCGGCATCGCGCATCGCACGCACGAACAGCGTGATGACGATGGAGATGAAGAGCATGTGCAAGCCATACACTTCTAGGTTGAGCGCGTTCTTCCAGAATTGTTCCGAGAAGGCCAGTGTAAGTGTGCCGGCGGCTGCGGCAGCACGAACGGTCGCGTCAGACGATGCGATTGGGGAGTGGAGGGCGGTGCGATGGCTCAACGCACCGCCGCGCAGCAGGGTGACGAAAAGTTTGTAAAACACAAAAAGTGATGCCGCACAAAAGAGCGCCGTCATCACGTTGAGTTTGACGATCACCCGCCAGTCACCCAACGGCAGCATTGAGAACACCCGGCCGAGGAGCACAAAGAGCGGGTACCCCGTGGGGTGCGTGTTGCCGAGCGTGTAGGCGGCGGTCGCGAGCTCGCCTTGGTCTTCTTCACCAGCGAGCGAGGGGGCGAGCGTGAGGGCGTAAACCAGGAAGGCGCCCAACGCGAGCACGATGCCGATCACATGATCGACCCCGCATTGACCGGCAGCAGCGTGCGGGCCTGCGCGACGGAGCAGTTTATTCAGGAACGCCACGGCGATGGACTCAGCAGGCCGAATGAGTTCAGGTGGCGCTGCGGTCGAGCAAGCCGCCGTAGGCGTCGATGCGGCGGTCGCGCAAGAACGGCCAGGTGCGGCGTTCGGTTTCGGTGCGGGCCGGGTCGATGTCGGCGTAAATCACGCCTTCGGTTTCCGAATCCATACGGGCGATGATTTCGCCGCCGGGGCCGGCGATGAAGGAGTTGCCCCAAAAGCGCAGGTGGCCTTCGCGGCCCACGCGGTTGGCGGCGGCCACAAACAAGCCATTGGCAATCGCATGGCTGCGCTGGATCGTGACCCACGCATCAAGGTGTCGCGCTTCGAGAACTTTGGCTTCATCGGGTGATACGGAGCCCGATTCGGAATCATCCCACCCGATCGCCGTCGGGTAGAGGAGCACATCGGCCCCCTGAAGCGCCGTCAGGCGCGCGCCCTCGGGGTACCACTGGTCCCAACAAATCAACACCCCGAGCTTACCCCCACCCGTCGCTTTAGTGGCGATAGCCTTAAAGCCCAAGTCGCCCGGTGTGAAGTAATACTTCTCGTTAAACCCGGGGTCGTGCGGGATATGCATCTTGCGGTACAAACCGGCGGTCGAACCATCGCCATCGAATACGGCGGCGGAGTTTTGATAGATGCCCGGCATACGGCGCTCGAAGAACGGGAACACGATGGAGACGCCCAGTTCTTTCGCGATTGCCTGGAGCGCGATTGAAGCTTCGGATTCAAGCGTGTGCGCGAGGTCGAAATGCTGCTGGCTTTCCTCGATGCAGAAGTAATCGTGCAGGACGAGTTCGGGCAGTAGCACCGTTTGAGCGCCGCCGGCAGCCGCTTCGCGAATGAGGCGGGTCATGGTGGCGAAACGCTCAGGAATTAAGGCATTTCCGCGGCATTGAACCACGGCGAGGCGAAAGGAAGGCATGGGGGGAAAGATACTTCGGAGGCCTTACCTTGTCGTTGGTGACAGCTGTTGGGCCTTAAAGGAGGTTGTTACCGTCGAAGTGAGGCCTATCCTCGGAATGTTACGATGCCCTGTAGGCCTTTCCTAGGAATGGTGCGGGGGCCTTCTGGGTGTTTTAAAACATCCAAAAGGCCAAAACACCAACGCTTCGTAGGGCACCAACTTCCGAGGAGGGCCCACAGACCGGGCCTTAGTGGTGATGACCACCGGGGCCGTGGATGTGGCCGTGGGAGAGTTCTTCTGCAGTCGCTTCGCGGATTTCTTTGACCACGATCGAGAAGAACAGATCTTTACCGGCCATCGGGTGATTGCCGTCGATCACGATTTCGGTCTCGTTCACTTCGGCGACGGTGACCACCGACACGCCTTCGGGGCCTTGCGCTTGCAGCATGGCACCGGGTTGCACGTCCGCGAGTTGCGGCACCTGCGCGCGCGGGATGGCACGGCGGCGTTCGGCGGAGTATTCGCCATAGCCGTCGACGGCCTTGACTTCGACATCAAAGCTGTCGCCGAGCGCGCGGCCGTTGAGTGCGATTTCAAGACCTGGCACGATGGTGCCCAAGCCTTGAATGAAGAACAACGGCTCACCGCCGACATTGCTATCGACGACCTCAC
This sequence comes from Fibrobacteria bacterium, assembly GCA_044338885.1. GTDB lineage: Bacteria > Fibrobacterota > Fibrobacteria > UBA11236 > UBA11236 > UBA11236. Next base: position 1,659 of record JBIIWL010000170.1, on the reverse strand, counting down.
CGACATTGTCCTTGAGGGTGTATTCGATGCCGACGACGGATTGATTTTGAATGGTATTCATGGGGGGGAAAGATAATATGGGGCCGTACAGTGTAGTTGGTGACACGTTTAGGGCCCTAAATGAGGTTGGTGCCTTTGGAGGGGGGCCTATCCTAGGAATGTTACGATGCCTTGGTGACTTTTTCTAGGAATGGTGATTAGGCCTTCTGGGTGTTTTTAAAGCATCCCGGAGGTATCATACACCATACCAATGCCGCATAAGCTTGGTAAGGTACCAACGCCTCGTAAGGCTTTCAGTTTGCGCACCAACGAACCTGTATGGTCACAGCATTGTTACCCACCCTAAGGACCTATTTGACAACCCCCAACTTTTGCCACTTCATTTTTTTGCCGCCGGGGAAACTCACCTCGCACAGCACGCTATACACATCGGGGCCGAGGTGACGAAGGTCCATCGTGCGCGTGGGTTGGGTACCTCCGGCGTCTATGGTCCACGACTCGTCTTTGACCACGCGACCGGAAAGGTCGTAGAGGCGGACGCGGGCGCGCAGGCCGCTGGTAGGCGTGCTCGGGGTGCCGAGTTTGAGATGCACCTTAGCCACGCCGCCGCGCAGGGGGCTGGGGTAAAGGTGGAACTCTTCGATGTTTTCGCCAGCCCCGACGACTGCCGCACGCGGGAGCGCGGCGGCATTGAGGCGCTGCGAGCGGCCTGCGTCACCGCCGGTGACCAGCCAGTTCAACGGTGACGGGCGCGCCTCACGTAAGGTCCACACGTTCAACGATCCGGTGGCCGAATGGGCGATCAGACTGAGGTCGCGGCTCGCGGCACTCGCGGGGGTCGTGCCAGAGTCGAGGTTCGCCAAAGCGATGTGCACGGTGGCAGGGCGCAGCGAGTCAAGCGTGAGGCCGCCGGCCGTGAGCGGCCAATCGGCTTTGTCGATCATGAGCGTGCCGGCGCCTTTACCCAGTTCGGGCAGGTACGAGGAGTAGCGCACGGCCCGGCCTGCGCTATCGGCCGCATAGATCAGACCATCGGGTGTGGAGACCAGCACGACCGGTGAACCGCGCAACGAGACCGCGAGCGGGGATGCGCCGATTACGCTACCGGGTTGTACGCGGCCCGCGTACCCAAAGCCGATCAGCTGGCGCGGTTGCGGACGGAACGGCCAGCCGCGCAACGATGCGCCGCGCCAATCGTAGGCATGTACGCCGTTTGCGCCGGTGAACACGATGTCGGGGTTGCCGTCGCGGTTCAAGTCGGTGAGCGCGGGCGCGCTCCCCTCTTCGCCGCGGTAGGAGCCGAGCGAGTCGGTGAACACGATGCTGCGCGGTAAACGCTGGGGCCAACCGGGGAAGGCTTGGCCCACGTTCGTGCCCTCTTGCACTTGGAACAATAAGGCTGCGCCCCGCGATCCAAGTAGGAAGGCCTCATCTCGACCGGCGGTATCGCGGTCGAAGTCGGAGACCGAGACGGTAAAGGTCTCGGCACTATCGCCCTGAGTGCTGAGCCAGGGGGCACCCCACCCGAGGGGGATATCCGTGGTGATTCCGAGCGGCGAAACGCGCGCCACTGCGCCAAAGCCGCCGCGGCGACCGGCCACCAGCACGTGCAGTGAGTCGCCACCACCACCGGGGAGGATGACGCCCGCAAGCGCGTGC
>JBIIWL010000169.1:0-4662 GCA_044338885.1 Fibrobacteria bacterium | reverse complement strand
CGAACATGAAAGACCAGGCCATCGTTTGCAACATCGGCCACTTCGACAACGAGATCCAGGTCGACAAGCTCGAAAAGCTCGCTGGCATCAAAAAGCTCAACATCAAGCCCCAGGTCGACAAGTACACCTTCGCCACCGGCAACAGCATCTACATGCTCGCCGAAGGTCGCTTGGTGAACCTTGGTTGCGCCACGGGCCACCCGAGCTTCGTGATGTCGAACTCGTTCACCAACCAAACCCTCGCTCAAATCGAACTCTGGGCGACCAAGGACAAGCGCGAAATCGGCGTCACGGTGCTGCCCAAGCACCTCGACGAAGAAGTGGCGCGCTTGCACCTCGCCAAGATCGGCGCGAAGCTGACGGTGCTGTCCAAAGACCAAGCCGACTACATCGGCGTGGCTGTGAACGGCCCGTACAAGGGTGAACAATACCGTTACTAATCGTGGACAAGGGGCGATGCACGTCGCCCCTACCGTCCGTTCGATGAACCGGAATACGATCTGTTCAAAAAAGCCTCTCCTCGCGGGGAGGCTTTTTTTATCAACCGAGATGAAACTATGCTCAAAGACATGATTCTTTCGCGGCAAGGCCCGCACCTCTACGGCATTTCGCCGCCCAAGGCCAGCAATTCTCCGGAGAGAAACCACGAGATCGCCGCGGGTCAAGTGGCGCGCATCAATAGGCTGCATGCCGACGGCGTGGTGCTGTATGATGTTCAAAACGAGCCGGGCCGAAACGGTGCAGACCGCCCCTTTCCCTTTCTTCCCGCCCTAGACCCGCAGGACTATTCACGCACCTGCCTGGCTGAAATCAAAGCGCCAAAAATCCTCTACAAGAGTGTGGCCGACACGAGCGAAGACCAATTCGCACAATGGCTGAAGCCGTTTGGGTCGGGGGAAGATTTGGCCGTCTTTGTGGGAGCGTCTACAAGCCGGGGCGAAGCCAAGCGCATGGGGCTTGCAGAGGCGTATCACGTGGCCCGCACGACTTACCCTGAGGTTTGCTTCGGAGGCGTGGCCATCGCCGAACGACACTTAGAAAAAGGCGGCGAAGACGAACGACTGCTCACCAAGCAAAATGCAGGCTGCCGCTTCTTCATTTCCCAAACCGTCTATGATGTACAAGCCACCAAATCTCTGATCTCAGACTACGCCTTGCGATTCGCCGCCGCCGAGGAGTATGCGCCGCCGCTCATCTTCAGCTTTGCACCCTGCGGCTCGCTCAAGACGATGGAATTCATGCAATGGCTCGGCATTCGGTTTCCCAAGTGGTTGGAAAACGAGCTCCGCCATTGCGGCGATATTTTACAGCGATCCGTTGACCTGTGCGTGGAGCTCGCCGATGAACTTACCGACTTTGCGCGAGCCAAGGGTGTACCGGTAGGCATGAACGTCGAGAGCGTTTCCATTCGACGTGAAGAAATCGAAGCGTCCTGCGTCCTCTTCCGCAAATTAGCGGATGGCGCATTCGTGCGTAAACCTCATTGAAACCACGGTCGATTGACGGCTCGTCCTTTTTGGTTGTTTGGGGGTAAACCTCTCGCCTCTCGTCGTCAGTGGGCCTAAAACTCGAGCCTTCTTACGACGAGAGGCGAGAGGGGGTTGAGCCCGCGCGCCCACGCGCAAAGGGGAGCGGGCGGTAGGGGTGAGGGCGAATGACTATTTCTATTTGTTCACTCTTGTCACAGATTATTTTTAATTCACCAAATTTCACCTTGTAGTGCAGAATAAAAAAGCAGCCTACATGCTTTTATAGGCAATACCGCACCTAGCTCTCGAATTTACCACTTCATGAGTCACGAATTACCAAACACAATTTGACCCGCTCTCGAGATCACTTTACGGTGTCATCGGACAATATCCGATTGACCACACCATCGCCTAGATACTTCCCTAAATTCAGTTCATGATAGAACTAGAGAAATGGCAACGCGTCGGTGAACGCGTCGGATTGATGATCCGCCAGCGCGGTTACAAGACCGTCGAGTTGTTCGCCCACGAAAATGGTGTCGATAAATCAGTGCTCAACCGCCTCATCCGCGGCAAGCGCGAAGTGCGCCTTTCGACCTTCATCAAAATCCTCGATGCGCTCGACCTCGGCATCGCCGACTTGTACCCGCAGGGCTCCGCCTCAGCGCGCGAGAAGGACAACATCAGCGAGGCGCGCACCGCGCGTCCCAAACACCCTGAACCGGGTGGACGGGTGTTCCGCTTTACCCGCGACGAATTCGACCGACTTGAGGTGCGCAAAACATCTCGCGATAAAATTCCTGTGATCGTTGAATCGGGCGGCAAGAAGGCGCGGACACTCTCGCTCCGTACCAAAACCTTACGCATCGACCTGTAATGACTGTGTGTGCCGAATCGAAGCGTCGCCAGACCTGAAGGTCTGAACACCGCCGCTGCTGAAACGGTTTAAAGAAAAAGCCTCCCGGAGATCCGGGAGGCTTTTTCTTTAAAGGGGATTCGAACCCGGAGGCACATCAGAGGATGTTACGCCTTAGCGAGGAATGCCTCCACGGTATCGCAGGTGTGCAGCAGGATATCAAGATCCATCAAGTCTTCACGACCGATGACCTTCTCCCGCTTGGGACGACCCGCGAACATCGGGATCATCTCGCTAGAGAGATCGCTCAATGCGATGCGCGATTTCGCGGGGCTGTTGTCGCCAGAATTCGGTATCATCAATTCCCCCTTTTTTGATACGTGACAACTCTAAAGAGGAGCGAATGCCGTGCCACCTTGAGAGTGTCAAACGTCGCGTCCTAAAGGGAAACTATGAAATAAATCCGCAGCGTGGCAAATCCGGAGGAGGCAAAAACGTTCCACACTGGGACGAAGTGTCGCACAACACATGCAGCCCACCGCCTGACCGCACGCCGTGGTGGGTCTTGAGGCGAGGGCGTAAACCCCTGTCAGCGGGGGTATTGACGCCGGGAACTAGTGCACGCCGGCCGCTTCCATCCCGTGTTCCTTAAGCTTGCGCCACAGGGTGGAACGGGAGATGCCAAGGCGACGAGCCGCTTCGGTATGGTTGCGTTGGCAGACGTCGAGCGCGCGCAGGATGTAGTCGCGCTCAAGTTGTGCGAGGGTCAGCAGGGTATCAGGTGTCGTCATGGTGTCCTCCGTTCTCGAAAAATTATGAGAACCGATGTGGTGTGTAGAATCGTGGTGTGCCGGGCGCTCATGCGCCGGGGCATAGGCCAGTTGGGGTGCGTGAAGCGCGGGGCCGTCTTCACCACCAGTGAGGTATTCCGGTAAATCGCCCAGCAAAATATGGTCGCCCTCGCACAACGTTACCGCGTGCTCGATGATGTTTTCGAGTTGGCGGATGTTGCCTGGGTACTCGTAGGCCATCAACACCGCCTCGGCCGCTTTGGCGATCCCGAGGATGTCCTTCTTCTCGCGGGTGGCGTATTTCTTAACAAAGCTGCGGATCAGGCTGGGAATCGAGTTGCGGCGCTCGCGCAGCGGCGGGAGCGTGATATGAAAAACCGAGAGGCGGTAATAGAGATCTTCGCGGAAGGTGCCCGCCGCGATGGCCTGATGCAAGTCGCGGTTGGTGGCTGCAATCACGCGTGTATCGACATACCGATTTTCGGTATCGCCCACGCGGCGGATTTCGCGCTCTTGTAAAAAGCGCAGCAGCTTCACTTGGGTCTGTAGCGAAAGTTCACCGATTTCGTCCAGAAACAGCGTGCCCTTGTCGGCCATTTCGATCAGGCCTTTGCGATCGCCAACCGACCCGGTGTACGAACCCTTTTTGGACCCAAACAATTCGGCCTCAACCAGGTTCTCCGGAATGGCACCACAGTTCACGGCCACAAAGGCCTCGTCGGCACGCGCCGACAGACGGTGAATCACGTTGGAGACGAATTCTTTACCCGTGCCGCTTTCGCCCGAAATCAGAATGGTGCTGCCGGTGGGCGCGACCTTGGTGAGCGTCTTGAGAATTTTCTTCATCGCCGGCGAGGAGCCGAGCAAGTCTTCAAGCACGTGCTCTTGCAGCTCGCGCGTGTTGCGGCGACTGACAGAGCGGCCCAAGGCCTTTTTAGCGAGCGACTCAAGGAGCGCCACGTTGACGGGCTTATTTAAAAACGAGTGTGCGCCGCGCTTGACCGCTTCTTCCGCTTTGGCGGTATCGCGCAAACTCGTGAGGATGAAGATCTCGATACCGGGGTTACGCTCGCGGGCGAGCGCGGCGATATCGAGGTTGTCGATGGTGAGCAGTTCGGTGGACAAAAACAGCACGGCGATATCGCCTTCGCTGAGGAGGCGAATGGCGCCCTGTCCGCCCGAAGACTCGAGCAGGCGGGTGTCGGGCAAAGACCAGGAAGCAAATACTTCCTTCTTCAGCTCCGCGTCGCTGTCCAGGATGAGCACCTTAGCGGCAAACTCTTCCATGTGACCTCCCACGTTGATCAACAACCAATATTGACTACACTTTTTCGTCCTGCCCTTCCCTCAAGGAGAGGGGGCGGGGGGGTGAGGACTAAAAGCAGAAAAACCCTTTAGACTTGCCTTCGGTTTTCTTGTCGCCATCCCAAATGCCTTGCAGCTCTTTGAGTAATTCTTCTTCGCGCTTGCCGAGCTTCTCGGGCACGTGCACCCGCACCTTGACGTAGAGGTGACCCTCCATGCCGCCGTGCAGTTCGGGCAAGCC
>JBIIWL010000168.1:0-4682 GCA_044338885.1 Fibrobacteria bacterium | reverse complement strand
ACCTGACGGTCATCGTGCCGCGCGCTGATCTGGCCCCGACGCGTCTCGGTCTGTTTCCGCTGGAAACCGGTCTCGCCATCTGGGACGCCGCCGCGCCCCTGCTTTCGCCCGCGTCACGCGCCGCGCTCCGCCTTAAATGGCCGAACGACCTATTGTGGGAAGGTCGCAAAGTGGCGGGCATGTTACTTGAGGCCACCATAGACCACATCTTCGTCGGCGTGGGCATCAACCTCAACCATGCCCCAGAGATCGAAGACGGCGGCACAGCCAGCGGGCGGCTGGCTGACGCCGGACTTGACGATGCCGGTGGGCTGCCCCTCGCTAAAGCCTTCGCCGAAAACCTGCGGGCCCGCTTGACCTCAACCGTACACCCCCCCGACATCCTCAACACGTGGCGGGCCCGAGCCCTCTGGGATAAACCCTTGCGCTTGCGTGACCGGACCAACCGCCCCGAGGTCTACCCCCTCGACCTCAATGCCGATGGGCATTTACTTGTCCGCCACACAGATGGACATGAAGAATGGTTGGTGTCGGAGTATTTGAGCTGAAAGCTATCAGCTGTCAGCGATCAGTTGTCCGCAAAACAGAATGACTCAAATTGATTCTTTGCGCACCGAAAACTTGATCCAAAGTGGCGTCATATCCACATATTTGGGGATTTCCTGAACGCTGACCACTGACCGCTGACCGCTTTGGGACAACGGCCAATAGCTACCTTTCCTCCCCATGATCACAGGCGCAGAACTCTACGAAAAACTGAAGGATGTCCGCATTTCAGGGGGCGCGTGTACGTTCACGCCCCAGAAGTGCGAAACGATGGCCCCGCTGGTCAACGCCATCAATGCGCTCAAAAAAGAGCGCAACGCGGTCATCCTCGCCCACTCGTACGTCTCCCCCGAAATTGTGTATGGCGTCGCCGACTACACGGGCGATTCTTACCAGTTGGCCAAGGACGCCACCAAGACCGAGGCCGATACCATCGTGTTCGCGGCCGTACGCTTTATGGGTGAGACCGCCAAGATCCTTAACCCCACCAAGCGCGTGCTCATCCCCGGGCGCGACTCAGGCTGTACCTTGGCTGATTCGGTCACCGGCGACGACGTGCGCCGCCTGCGCGCCGAGTTCCCCGATTACACCTTTGTCTGCTACATCAATACCACCGCCGACGTAAAGGCCGAATGCGACGTCTGCGTCACGTCCTCCAACGTGTACCACATCGTCGAAACGATCCCAAACGACAAGATCTACTTCTTGCCCGACAAGCTCATGGGTCAGAACCTCGTCGATGAAATGCACCGTCGCGGCGTAAACAAAGACATCAAAATCTTCGGCGGTCGTTGCTACGTGCACGAAGAATACGACCCCGAAATGGTGCGCTTCTTACGCCTCAAATTCCCCGGTGTCAAAGTGCTGAGTCACCCCGAATGCAACCCGGGCATCATCAAGGTGTCCGACTTCGTCGGCAGCACCAGCCAGATGCTCGACTATGTGGGCCAGTCGAAAGATGACAAGTTCGCCATGCTCACCGAGTGTGGTCTATCCTCACGCTTGCAAATCGAACATCCTGAAAAGCAAATCGTCGGCTCGTGCACCATGTGTAAGTTCATGAAGTCGAATACACTTGAGGGCGTGCTCCGCGTGCTGCTCAAGCCGCAGCCGCAAGACGAAGTCACGCTCGACGAAAACATCCGCATACGCGCCCAACGCTGCATCGATGCCATGTTCGAATATGTCGAACGCGCCCCGGTCTCACGCGCGCCCGTCGAAACTCCCTCCTAAGCGTGGAGCCCTAACATGGCGATCCCCGCACCCGCGATCCCGACCGGGAACGCTTATACCGTCAACGTCGCACGACCCGGATCCGACGCTTCAGCGCTCCCGCCTTTCGCCTTTGCCGCAGCCGCGCTCCTACGCCGGTGGAAGATTCCCGTGCGCCTCCACCTGGCCGGTGATACGCCCGACACCAACGCACTACGGGCCCGTGTCAATGAAGCCGGGGGCCGCCCCAGTGCCTTCTCCCCCGCCCCTTCGGCCACCGTGCCCGGCGAAGGATTTTGGAAAACCACTTTGATTGTCGTCGAAGCCTCAAGCACCGCTGCCAATCTCTTTTGGGCCGACGACCGAGACGACAAAAAAGTGGATTGGGACCCCTTGCTGGTGGCTCTGCGTGAAACAGCCTCTCCCGAGAATCTGACGGCCGCCCAAATCGCCAAACCCGACTTGTGGATCATCGCCTTAAACGACGGAACCCCGTTTGAGGGGGGTGAGGATGCGGTCGCACAGCGGTGGATCCATCACGGAGCGGGGGCGGTGTGCGTGGTCAGCCGTGATCGGGTCGCCTGGCACACCGGCGCGGCCGTGTTTGGTCACTCTACGGGTCACAGAGCGGTCGGCTCACCGGTCGCGCCGGTCGCCCTTGAGGGCATCAGCGCCCAAGCCCTCGGCGTCTTTGCCGCAGGGGTCGTGACCGGCCTGATGCGCGACCTCCTCTCCGAAAACTTGTTCGACAAAACCTTGCTCCGCGCCGACCGCGAGTGTTTAGAAATGCGCCCGCTCCGGCTCGCCGTCGCCGTAGTCGACGGCCTCGCGGCCTTAGCCGCCGCCGGCGACGCCCCCCAGACTCGAGGACTCCCGGAGCGTGCGGAAGCCTACTCCGTGGCTCTTAAAGGCCCACCCTCACGCGCGTGGGCGCATAAAGGACGGTAATGAGAATGCTCAATGCTCAATGAGCAATACACAATTAGAACGTTCAACCTTTGAGCATTGAGCATTGCTCATTGAGCATTTAATTCCACCCCTTCGCCCCACCCTACTACCTTTTCACCTTATGACAAACGCAAACACCCGCTCCAAAGCCCCCGAAATCATCATCGTCCTCGTCTCAGCCCTCGCGCTGGGTTTCTTGTTTTACCTGATCTACGGTCGTGACACTGCGGGTGGCTATGCGGGCAGCATCGCCTTTTTGCCCGCCCTCAACGCCGCGTGCAACGCGCTGACCACCATTCTCATCGTACTCGGCCTGCAGGCCATCGGCCGTGGCGACCGCGAAGCCCACCGCCGCCGTATGCTCTCCGCCTTTGCCACCTCGGCCCTCTTCTTGGTCGGCTACATCGTCTACCACGCGCTCCATGGTGAGACCAAGTTCCCCGGCCAAGGCTTTGTGCGCCCGGTGTACTTCACCATTCTGATCTCGCATATCATTTTATCGGCCGTCGCGCTCCCCTTGATCCTCACCACCTTCTGGTTCGCCCTCTCGAACCAACTCCCCCGCCATGTGAAACTCGCCCGCTGGACCTACCCCATCTGGCTGTACGTGTCCATCACCGGCGTCGTGGTGTTCTTTATGCTCAAGGCGTACGTGTAAGGCGAGTGCTCAATGCTCAATGCTCAATGCTCAATGAGCATTTTTTAGCCCCTTCCCATTTCTACCTTTCCCGTCCCTATTCCGTAATTTTTCAGTTTTCGAGGTATTCTCATGGGATGATTCAGCCGCCTGGCTGAACGATTCCGAGGACTTCAGGTTTCCACACGGGGGGCTTCATATCCCCCATATCTTTAGGATCACTCATGGGATTCAAGTGCGGCATCGTCGGCCTTCCGAATGTGGGCAAATCGACCATTTTCAACGCGCTCACCAGCGCCGGGGCCGAAGCGGCCAACTTCCCGTTCTGCACCAAAGACCCCAACGTGGGTATGGTCAACATCCCCGACCCGCGCCTCGCCGAGCTAACCCGCATTTATAAGCCCAAGCGCGAACTCCCCGCCATCATGCAATTCGTCGACATTGCAGGCCTCGTCAAGGGTGCCTCGCAGGGCGAAGGTTTGGGCAATCAGTTCCTCTCCCACATTCGTGAAACCGATGCGGTCATGCACGTGGTCCGTTGCTTCGAAGACGTTAACGTCACCCACGTCGAAGGCACGGTCAACCCCGCGCACGACGCCGAAGTGGTGAACCTCGAGCTGGCGTTGCGCGACTTGGATACGCTCGACAAAAAATTGGCCAAAGACAAAAAGCTCGCCGGCCAAGCTACGGCTCCTGATTCGAAGGAAGCCAAAGTTCGTGTGGTCATTCTCGAGCGCATCAAGACCTTGCTCGATGACGGTAAGCCCGCGCGTTTGGCCGAGCTGACCGAAGAAGAAACCGACCTCATCCGCGATCTGGGCCTGCTTACACTCAAGCCCATGTTCTACTGCGCCAACATGCGCGAAGACGAGATCACCTCCGGGAACGCACACTTAGAGGCCGTCAAAGTCTTCGCTGCCGAACAAAAGTGCGACGTGGTGGTCATCAGCGGTAAAATCGAAAGTGAAATCGCCGAGCTCGACGCCTCCGAGAAAAAAGACTTCCTCAAAGAAATGGGCCTTGAGGAAAGCGGTCTTGACCGCGTGATCCGCAAAGGGTTTTCGCTCCTGGGCCTGCAGACTTACTTCACCGCCGGTGAACAAGAAACCCGCGCGTGGACGATCCCGAAAGGTTGCAAAGCTCCCCAGGCCGCTGGTGTGATTCACTCCGACTTTGAAAAGGGCTTCATCCGCGCCGAAACTTTGGGCTACGATGACTTCCTCAAATGCGGCGGCTGGCAAGCGGCAAAAGAAAAGGGCCTCGTGCGCACAGAAGGCAAAGAGTATATCGTGCAAGATGCCGATATCATGCACTTCTTATTCAATGTGTAAAAGCGGTC
>JBIIWL010000167.1:0-4694 GCA_044338885.1 Fibrobacteria bacterium | reverse complement strand
AATGCTCAATGCTCAATGCTCAATGCTCAATGGTCAATGCTCAATGCTCGGCGTTCATTGCTCATTGCTCATTGAGCATTCCTTCTATCCGGTACCCCGTCGTGTCCGTCAAGGCGTTCATAAACGCCACCACATCATCCATCTCGGCCTGCGTTAAGCCAAGACTGTCCGATGGTAAGGTCTGGTTTGACACCTTAAGGCCCAACCCCACACCCCCACCCGCGTTGTAGAAGTTCATCACATCCTGAAGTGTGGCCATACTGCCGTTGTGCATATACGGTGCGGTTAAGGCGACGTTGCGGAGCGTGGGGGTTTTGAATGAATGTTTAAACGGCCCCGCGGGGTGAATCGCAAAACGCCCCATGTCAGGGTCGAGGGTCAACGGTTCTCCGTTGCGTGTGGGGAACTTAAGGGGAACGCCGAGCACCTCGGATTCGGATTCGAGATAGCGTGGAGGAATCAAGCCACTGAAGGTGGGCGCAAAGTGACAGGTGGCGCACAGGGCTTTGCCCGCGAACAGATTGAATCCACGGATCGCCGCAGGGTTGAGCGCGTTCGGTTCACCGCGCATATAGTGGTCGAAGGGCGAGTTCCATCGTGCAAGGCTGCGCATGTATTGGGCCAGAGCCTTCGTCACCGTACCGACCGCAATCGATGATTCCGGCTCGAGTGAAAATGCCCGGGCGAAGCGCGTCGGGTATTCGGGGTGTGCCCGTAAGCGCGCCATTACGGTTAAAAAATCCGTTCCAAACTCCGCGGGCCCATTGATCACGTGCGGCACTTGCCTCTCTAGCGTTTCCGCTCTCAGGTCCCAAAACTGGGCCGACTGGAAGGCGACGTGGGACAACCCCGGTGTGTTGCGAGGGGGCGTTGTTTCTGCGGTGGGAGTGCCGGCGAAGAACGCCGCGCTCCGAGGCAAACCATCACTGAATGCTTTGTCGGGGTGATGGCAACTGGCGCAGGATTGCGACCCGCTGCCTGAGAGTTGCGGCTCGAAAAACAACCGGCGACCGAGTTTGATCACGAGGGAATCGGAGGTTTGGCCGATATCACGAGATTGAAAGTGCGGGTCCAGAAAATCAGGCGAGAATAAATGGCGCGCCTGTGGGTCAAACGGGCCTTTGAACAAGGGCCCGAGGTCGGCGAGTGTGGCGATGTTAAGCTGGTTTTGGGCATCAGCCAATGCGGCGAGTAGGGGATTGCCGTAATCGCGAATGAAGGTGGCCCTGTCAAATGAATCAAAGTCGCGGTGCCCCAGCGCGCGGATCGCTCGATCCAACGCACGGTCGAGCCTTTTGGCCATCTGAAAATTTAGCGTGTTCAGTTGGGTTCGATAGGCGGCAATGGCCGGTTTCAGGGCCTCAAGTGATCGCCGGCTCTCGGGCAAAGAGCGTGTAGGAACAGGGGCGTCAAAGCCTGTGATCCCCAGCGTCATCACGCGCACGACCTGCGACTTCATCGCCTCAAAGACTTCCCGATCTTCCAGGGCAACCCCGGAGCGGCCGTTTGCGAAACGGTCTGCCCGATCGGCCAGTTCACGTGCCGCCTGTTGTACGCGCTGCGCGAGGGCTAGTATCGAATCATGAGGTGTTTCATCGTCTGTGTGAACGATTTCCAACAACACCTGCAACCCTTCGGGGTTTAAAACCGTCAGCGTGGCAGGCAAATCCATAAACACACGGGGCAGGGGCGGGGGGTTGAGGCGCGCGGATGCACCGGGGTCAAGGTGCTCGGCTAAAAACTCGACATCCTTCCACGCCTCGCGTAAGCGGTGCACCGCGCGCCGGTCGTGCAGGCCTCGGGGTTGAGTTTGATTCGATGTTCGACGGTCGGCTTGCAGGCGCGCCGTGAACCCGAGCGAGAGGTCGCGCAGGCGATTCGCTTGGGCGCGGTATAATGAGGCCACAGTTTCTGCGGGCTCTGCGGCTACAAGTGGCGCAAAGGCACCGGCATGGACCGGGGTGCTGATCAGGGGGACCGCGGAAAAGAGCGCGACCGCCAAGCCAAATGCCGCGGCCGAGAGGCCGTGGCCTATCATTGCAAGACGAGTTTGTGTGACGCACCACCGGCGAAGCGCATGAAGTATGTGCCGGCGGTCAGATGCGCGATGTCGACACTCTGCACTTTACGATGACGTTCCAGTCGCTTGCCTGCGGCATCGTGAACCGAGACGTCTGTTTCGCGATCGAAGTAGGCCATGCGCGACGCGGCATTCACTTCGACCTGAAGTCGATCTGATTTTTTGAATTGCGGCGGATCGATGATCAAGCCGGTCGGGGTCTCATACCCCCACATGGCTAATGTATAAGAACGATTGTAGGGGGCAGGGTTTGAGGTCGTGGGATGCTGCACGTTGACGAACATCGTCTTGCCATCAGGGGTAAAGCGCGCGCCGGTGATTTCCGCACCGGTCACACCCACCAACATGCGCTTGAGGTCGGCCCGCGTGGGGTTGGGGATCGACATGTCGAGCCAATACAGTTCGCTAATGCTACGGCCTGCCGAATTGGCGGCGGAGCTGACGCGGCCCTGGCTCGTGCCGTTAATGTCTTCACAGATGACCATGTAAGTCTTGTTGCCAATTTTAACGCTGGTCAGGCAATCCGGATTCGCGAAGTTGAGGCCGCCTGCCCCTGCTCCACCTTCTAGGAACACATCCAACTTCCAAGTGGTGGTATCTAAGCGCAGCACGCGACCATAGTAATCGATGAGGGAACTATCACTTTGAACACGCGATTCGAGATGTTTCGCCAAACGTCCGCCTTGCGGGGTGCTAATGCGCAGCGCATCGCGATGCAGGGTACCGCTGTTGTCGTTGCCTGTTTCGGTGATATAAATCTTGCCGTCGATTTCAGCGACCCATTCGTGGCGCGTGAACATGGTTGCGCCACGGCGCTTGACCACTTCGGTCACGTTGATCATGGTATCCAGATTCATGGGAACCGGAATCCATGAGCCGAATTCCCCGTTAGAGGACTGGCGATAAAAATAAAGTTGGCCTTTGTTGTAATTACCCGCCGTATCGGAGACGAATTTGTAAAAGGCGGCGGGGGTATCATCATCCGTCACATAGACGGTGCGGCCATCGGGCATGGCATAACCCAACTCATGCGAGGCGCGGCCCATGTTGTAATGCTTTTTAGTGGCGCGGGCCGTGACGGGGTCAACCTCCACCACCCAGTTCATATTGTGGTTTCGTTTGATGCTCTGGTTCACCGTCTCACCATTGAATACCGGTACAGTCCAATTGGTGGTGTCACGAAACCGACTGACCATCAAAGCGTTGGTCATGGTATTGTCATTTGATTCTTCACCCGTGAGCACCGTGCCCCAAGGTGTCATAGATCCGGCGCAGTTGACCCAGGTGCCACCGACCGGAGTAAAATCGATGGTGCGGTAATTTCCGTTCGGGTGGGGCGCGACCGACCACATGTTGTCCTTGAACTGCGCCGTAAACACCACCATACCGCCCCCGTCGCCGTGAACGTTACTGGTGTTTTCCGTCTCGGTATTCACGGTGATGTACCCGGAATCGCTGCGCCCGTTAATGGGGGTGTACCCGATGAAATCGAGGTTGTCCTTGACCGTTGCAGTTTGGCCGAGGTAATTGGTGGCCACAGAAACTTGCGACCTCAAAAGCATGGTGGTCATGACCGGGCTGGCAGGTACGATATGTGCCGTTCCGGCGAAGCCGGTATCTACAGGGGCAAACGGGAAGTTTTGCGCGTTTGTGGCCTGCGGGACGGTCAGAATCATGATCAGGCTGACGCCTGCGAGCCAAGAAGCCTGACGGCATAGATTCTTGTCAAAAAGTCTGGCGAATAAAGTCATGAGGTGATCCTAAGGTGCGGCGGTCGGGAGGGCTCCGAACGGGGACAAAGAGTCCCCGAATAAACGGCCCCACATGAAAATACCGCTAGCGACGAATTAACGCTTGCTATAAATTCGTGGTCAATTAAAGGTTTCCTTTGCGTTCCGGAGGTGTTACCATATACCCGTACAATATCCTTGTTGTCTAGTCGCACGCTTGCCGGGTCCAAAAATTCCCGGTTTGCTGATTTTCAACAGTGACTGACCCTGTGGCCGAAGGGGCCACCTTTTCGCCTCATTTCCCGGAACGACCCGCCCCATGCTTGATTTAGTGACCTTGCAAACCACCTCTGCGAACTCCTCCGTGATTGGCGCGATTTATGCCATCATGTTGTCGTTCGTTTTGAGTTGTGCCATTGCCATCGTATACGAGAAAACCTTTAACGGCTTGTCTTATTCTCGCAATTTCGTGCAAGCCATGATTCTCGGGTCGATTGTGGCGTCCATGGTGATGCAGGCCATCGGCGATAACTTAGCCCGTGGCCTAGGCGTTCTCGGTGCGTTGGCCATCATCCGTTTTCGGACCCCTTTGCGCGACCCGCGCGACATCATTTTCATTTTTGCCTCTGTCGGTGTAGGCCTTTCGTGTGGCGTCTTCGGTTACGCGATCGCAGTGATTGGCACCTTATTCTTTTGTTTGGCGACGATCTTCCTTTACGTCACCCCGTTTGGTCAACAGCGTTATTTCGACGGGTTGCTCCGCTTTAATATGCCCTCGGGTGCAAGCGGTCGTGAAAAGCTCGAAGCGATCATGCGTGAATACTGCCGCAGCTTCGCCCTCGTGACGTTGCGTGAAACAACGCAACGTGAGCGACTTGATTTGG
>JBIIWL010000018.1:0-15460 GCA_044338885.1 Fibrobacteria bacterium | reverse complement strand
TGGCGTATGGGGAGTCTCCGAAAATGGGAATGGTGTTTGGGGAACAGGAGGGTATGCCGGAACTGGTGGAGCTGGATATGAGATTGGTGTCTGGGGTTTAGGCATTAAAGGAGTTTATGGGTATGGAAGCGATACGGGCGTTGTTGGATATGCCTACCAGACAGGCGGTGATGGAGTAGTGGGACATGGTAACGTAACGGGTCATGGTGTCGTAGGAATATCTACCGACGGGAATGGAGTCCGTGCTGTATCGGGAAACGGGACAGCGATCAATGCAAGCGCAAATTATTTGGGTATTTATGCACAGGGTGAAACCGGCGTATATGGTTATTCCTCTTCAGTAAATCCAATAGGACTTGAAGGATACGTTTACGGGAGTGGTTACAACCTTGGTGGTCAATCGATTGGGGTGAGAGGAACAGCTTACAGTGGTGATTATTCTTACGGCGTTTGGGGAACTGGCGGTGGTGCTCAATACGAAAACTGGAGCGGCTGGTTTGATGGTGATGTTTACGTAGGCAATAGTTTTGTCAATCCATCGGACAAGCAATTCAAGAAAAACATCAAGGACTACCGTGGTGGCTTGAATAAGATTCTGGCGCTTAAGATCAAGAGCTACGACATGAAAGTTGATGAGTTTAAAGGGCGGGTGACGTTGCCCTCTGGCCCTCAAATCGGTGTGATTGCTCAAGAAGCCGAGCTCGTCTTCCCTGAGATCGTTCATTCGGCAACATCTCCGGTGAATTTGACACTCGAGGAACGGAAAAAAGGAGTGAAGAAGGACCCCGTCAAATTCAAATCCGTCGATTATCACTCACTGATTCCCGTGCTCGTGCAGGCGATTCAGGAACTGCAGGCCGAGGTTGACGCTCTTAAGGCGGCGCGCTAACATGGCCTCGCCACACTCAACCCAAAAGTCGGGGAAACGGATCAGCCTCGCCAGTCTGCTCATGGTTTGCCTGGCGTTTACGGTTCCAACGCACGCGCGGATGGTGGCTGTGTACGTGCCCAAAGGCGTGACCATGAACGTTGATGAGCTCAAAGCCTTTGCACTTGCGGCTCAGGACAAGCCCGAGGGGGCTCGTAGCGACGGCCTCACCTTCAAACTGTCGGAAAAGGCTGTACTGACCGCGGAGTTCTCTGTTCCGCCTGGCGTTTCGGCCTACTTCTGGGCGGATGAAACCTTTTCGCGAAGCGGTTATGTGATGGGCGGCGAAGGCGCACATTACGAAGCCGACATTCCCTCAGAGGAGGTTTTGGCTAAGCCCGGGCTCGATGCAGATGCCGTTGCGGAGAAAGTGTTTCCTACGGAATTTCGTAGCGCTTCACTTGCGGCCGGCAAACTCACTCTGGCTTACTCCGTGACCAAATCAGGGCGTGTTTTGATTGAGGCCTATGGAGCGAACGGGCAACGTGTGGGTAGCTGGCGCGTTCATGAAGCGGCGGGTGATCATGCTCGTTCGTTTGGCCTCAATTCGGCTAGCAAAGGTCCGCTTTATGTTCGCTGGACTGCAGGCAACATGCAGGCTGTCCGTAAGGTGACCCCGGCTTCTGCCGTCCCGGTTAAATAGCGAACAGCGGCAGATCAAAAAAAAAGCCGTGTCCCTTGCGGGGCACGGCTTTTTTTCGAGGTCTTACGACCGCCTTACTTACTCGGAGACCTTCTTCTTGGCCGGAGAAGCCTTGGCGGCGGGCTCAAGCTTGGTGCCGCTGAGGGTCAGCACGTAGGCCAACACGTTGTCGAGCTGGGGCTTCTTAAGCGCGCCCTTCCAGGCGGGCATGAGGGCCGAGAAACCGCTGTTGGCGCCGCCGTCGGCGATGACCTTGTGCAGTTCTTCCCAGGTGCGGGTCTTCATGTACTTGGCATCCGACAAGTCGCGGGGCTTGGGCTTGAGGGCTGCAGCAGCAACGCCGTCGCCTTTACCGGTTAGGCCGTGGCAGCTGGCGCAGTTCATTTCAAAAATCTTCTTGCCGTCGGCCAAGTCGAACTTTTTGGCGGCGGGTTTGTCTTGAGCAACTGCGACGGTGAGGCCGAGGGCGAGGACTGAGAGAGAGAGCTTCTTGAGCATGGTGGTGGTCCTTTGGTGGGTGACTCTGCAGATAATTTACGAAGGTCTTGAAACAAAAACCCCACCTGCCACCAGAAGAGGCAGGTGGGGGATTTTTAGGTCAGGTTAGAAGAAAACGTGCGCACGGCCGATGAGCATGTTCTGATTGCCCGCATCGCTCTGCGGAATAAAGCTGTTCAAGCGGTAGTACAAGCCAACCTGCAAGTGTTGAACCGGGAACAACTCGGCGCCAAAAGTCGTACGGGACTGGCCGTCACGTGCATTGGCAACCTTGTCGTTGCGGTCAAAGTACTCAAAGGTCGATTTAAGGTTTACGCCCTGCATCGGTAAGAAGTGCAACTCATAAAACTGAGCGGTGCTTTTAATGGTCGAATCACCTGAAGCTTTTTCAACCACGTCGAACTCTGCCATCACCGTAAAGCGGCCATAGCTAGCCCCAGCAAACGGACCATAGGCTGAATACTTGGCACCTTCTGTATTTGCGGCATAGGAGCCACCGACGCGGAAATGTTTATAGGTCACCGAACCAACCGACGAGAAGCGCGAATTGGTCAAGTTGCCGACCACTGAGAAAGGCCCAGGTTCAAACCCGATTTCGCCCGCGAGGTCGAAGGTTCCATAGCCGTAGCCGGTTGCACTGCGAATGAAGGCCTGATCATCCATGATGCGCAGCCCGTAGGGTAGCAGTGTGCGACCAACCTTGATGTAGCTCTTGCCCGGAAGGTTACGAGCCATCATCCACATCTCGCGGTTATTCGACGAAGACGTTAATCCCATAGATTGGTCGACATAAAATGACAGGAAGTTCTTGACGAGTTCAAAGTTGAAATAGACGCTCGCTTCAGACACGCTATGCTGATTGTCAGCAGCAATCGCGCCTTCCTTTTGGCTCATAAACTGCTCAGTGCGAAAGTTCGCACCGATGGTCACAGCGTCGTTCAGCTTCGGGTCAAAGGAGGTCAGGCCTTCGTCACGGCTGTTTTTGATCAAAGACTGAGTCTGTGACATCACCAGCTTATACTGGGTATAGGCTTGGCCATACTCGGTACGGCCAGCGCCGCCAGTTTGATTTAAGTGGCACTGGCTGCATTTAAAGCCAGTACGTACGGCCATGTAAGGTTCAGCGAAAGCGGACGCTGCGAGCATCACGACGAGTGCTGTTCCGAGGGAAAATTTCATGTTTCTCTACCCTTTGAGTAAAAGTTGTCTTGCCCTGCGGAGGTCAGAGGTCGTAATTAGTGGTGTCTCGGATCAGTGCGCTGTCAAGAATCCATTGGCGAATCCGCTCGACAATGGCAGGATCAAGCGGCCCACCAAAGGGAGGCATCTTGGCCGAATTTGTGGCAGTGATGCGACGATAAAGGGCGCTGGCTTCAGGATTACCGGGCTGGATACGATTCAAACCTGTTCCGACAGCAGTTGTAGAAGCAGCCTTAGGTATGGTATCTCCGCCAGAGATCACAAAAAAGGACTCGAAAGCTCTATCGAAGTTACTGATGTTGAGTCCAGCGGTTGCGCCTGCACCGTGACAGTTATTGCACGATGAGGATGCGAGCAAGGCTTGAATGCTTTCCAAAGATTCCACTGGGGGCGGGACGTCTCCGGATTTCGTTAACCCATCGCCGTTACCGGTGGGAAGGAGACACGCCGTCAGGGCGAGTACCGCCGCGGTAGCGGCAAAACCCCCAAAAACTTTATTCATACGAGTGTTCATGATTCTCCCCGTCCTTTACTTCGTCACTTCGGTGTTTTCGAGCAGATAACCCAGCACGCCCGGCTTCTTTTGCAGCGAGCGGATGTAATGAACCAGCGCCCACTTGCGCTTCTGCGTCAAGGCTTCTTTCGCCTCGTCGTCAAGCGCGCGGAAGGCTTCTGCCGTCGGCTGAGCCGCGAGGTAATCCTTAAGCGCCTGCACTTCGGCTGCAGAGTAGGACGCCGTGAGAGCGTCTTCGCTCAAGGCCTTGTCGCTGCCGTAGCCGAATGCACCACCGAATGCCGACATCGGCGTGCCGTTGACACCCGTGTGCAGCGTACGGTAGATGTTGGCCGCGTCCGCACCGCTGCGGTACTTGGTGCGCGTCAGGTTCATGGGAACAGCCGGGTGACCCCAGACATCCTTCAAACCTTTGGCCGCGCTGCCATTGCCCTTGCCACTTGCGCCGTGGCAGGTGTAGCAATCAAGCGCCATAAACACTTTCTTGCCTTCAGCCACGAACTCGGCCGTGGTGGCCGGCACTTCGGGGATCTCGAGCACTTCGGCTTCTTCTTCAGCCGCATCGAAATCAGGCGAGAACTTTTTGATGTAGGCGACCACGTCGACCTGCTCTTGCGCGGTCAGCACGTTTTCGAACGCCGGCATTTGGCTGCCGGCCAGGCCCTTGTTCACAACTTTCAGCAGATCGGAATCGGTGGGCAGTTCGCCCAAGCCCGTGCTGCGGAACTTGTACAGGCCGGTGGTAAAGTTGCGCGGCTTGGGCACGAGCGGCGCAGCGCCCTGGCCGTTGCCATTACCGGTTTCACCATGGCATGCGGCGCACGCTTTTTGGTAAACCGTTTGCCCGCGGATGGCGGACGCTGCAAAAGGGGCTTTGGCGTCTGCCGCAAGGGCGAGGGGGGCCAGACCCGAGAGGCTGATCGTCGCGCCTAAAAGCGCGGGAACGAGCAAGGAATACTGTTTGTGCATGTTTGGTGGATCCTTGGCGGGTGCTTTCAAAATCAGATTGCGCGAAAAATATACGGCGCACGCCCAAAAAAAGCATGGGAAAAACACGGATAAACGCATTTTTTTAATGTTTTTTCGCCCTTTTCGGACGTTTTTTCGGTCGACTGACGGTTAAAAACTGCCAGAACCCATTTTATTTGATCATTACCTGACTTTTCTTGATTAAAAATTGACCGAGCGCCCGCTTTCCGTCAAATTGAACCGCTTTTAACCCCGACTTTGAGAGTTCGACCCCGCACCCGCCCCAGTGATTTGGGGGTGTGGGCTGGGGCCGCCGGGCTGGTTGAAACGGAGGGTATTGGGCCGGTAAACGGCGCGTGCTGGAATCGCCCTGGCGATCCGAGGCCAAAAATTTGGGGCGGGAAGGCCAACCGAACCTCAGAATACCGCGAATATCGATTGAGTCGCCTCAGAACATCGGGCTGGGGACGTTCGAGGATGCGTTTTGATGCGAAGCTGTGACACACTGCAAGTCGATGGTTCGGAGGCGTTTGCGTCAAAGGCCGGGTGGGGCGGACCGCAGGCTCACGAGGCGCGCCACAAAAAAGACAAAAAAGTCTATTGATATTTATGTCCATTGAGATAAATTAAGGGCATGCACATGTTTGAAGGCGCCTTCCCCTTTCTCGGAGTCTTCGCGTTCCCCGCTCTAGCGGGGCTTCTCAGCGGCGTATCGCATTGTGCGGCCATGTGCGGCCCCATTCATATTTTCTTGGCTCGCAACGCGGGTACTCCCGGTGCAGGTGCTGCCAATATTTGGCCCTATCACATCGGCCGCGTCGTCACCTACACCGCCTTGGGCGCGGTGGCAGGCTTGTTCGCGTGGTCGATTCCGCTGCAGCACATCGCGTGGCTGTGGGTGGTCGTGTTTCTGCTCATGGGTTTGAAATTGGTGGGCATCCCGCTGTGGCCCGCCGCCTGGGGGACCCGATACGGCAATTGGGTTTTGGCGAAGCTTCGCCCTTTGGGGCGCAACTCATCAGGGGAGCGAAGCCTGTTGCGGTTGGCGGCACTCGGGCTGGCGGCGGGCTTTTTGCCCTGTGCCACCACGCAAGCTGGCTTCGTCTGGGCCATCGGCACCGCCGACCCACTCACGGGCGGCGTGGGCATGCTCATGCTCGGGGCAGGCACCTTGCCGCTTTTTTTGGCCTGGCCCCAACAATGGATCGCCCGCCGACTGCCCGCATCCCTTCGTCGCAGCAATTGGTTTCACATCGCGCTCGGTTTGGGCTTAATCATGCTTGCCGGGTGGAAAGTTTATGCCCTGGGTTTCGCACCCACCCCCTCGTGTCACTGACCCCCATCGACCCCGTTTTACAGGAGCCCGTATGACCACACCGAGTCAAACCCCCCAAAAAAATGCAATGCGCGAATATTTGATTGTCGCACTCATCATTATCGTCGGGACGCCGATCACCATCTGGTGGGGCAACAAGGACGGTAAAGAACTTGCGGCCAAGGCCTTTTCTGAAGACACAACCGCCGCCGCCGAAGAGGCACAAGGCGTTGAAGGTGGCGAGGCTGAAGCATCAAGTGACGTGCCTGAGACGACCCCTGAGTCGGTCGCACGTGGTGAAGCGGTTTTTAAGGCACAATGCGTGGCCTGCCATGGCGAAAAGGCCGATGGTAAGGGCCCTGCGGCCGTGGCGTTCACCCCGGGCCCGCGCGACTTCACCGATCCTGCTGCCAAATGGACTGTCGGTCGCGAACCGGCGCAGATCCACGAAACGGTTTCGAATGGTATTGCAGGAACCGGTATGGCCGGGTTTGCCTCGGCCTTGACGGCTGAACAGTTGTGGGACGTGGTGCATTACCTCGGCAGCTTGCCGGGTGTTGCCAACGCCCAGTAATAGAGAGACGAAATCATGGAAGTCCTGTTCATACTGATTCCCGTTTCGATCGCCTTGGCATCGGCCTCTGTGGTGGCGTGCTTGGTGGCGATTCGCGGCGGCCAGTATGACGATATGGAAAGCCCGCGGTGGCGGATTCTGTTCGACGGACGACAGGAGGACGGTCGCAGTCACGCTTTGGTTCTACCAGGTAGTGAGGCGGATGAGTCGGAGACAGAGCGATTGAGAACCACGCTGAATGATGAACACACGGGCGCAAAGGCGCAGAGGAGCACCCCCTTATGATCACCGTAAGGTATGATGACAAAATCGTGAAATCATTTTTGATCGCGACCCTATTCTGGGGTACGATTGGGATGACGGTCGGCGTCTTGCTGGCCTTGCAGTTGGCCGATTGGCGTTTCAACTTCGACCTGAAGTGGATCAGCTTCGGTCGCTTACGCCCGGTTCACACCAACGCCGTGATCTTTGCCTTCGCAGGCAACGCGATCTTCGCCGGCGTGTACTACTCGATGCAGCGGCTCTTAAAAACCCGCTTGTTCAGCGACGTACTCTCCCGCATCCACTTTTGGGGATGGCAGCTGATCATCGTTCTCGCCGCGCTCAGCTTCGTATTCGGTATCACGACGGGCAAAGAGTATGCCGAACTCGAGTGGCCGATCGACATCATGGTCGCGGTGGTGTGGCTGATTTTCGGGTACAACTTCTTCGGAACGCTGGTGAAGCGCCGCGAAAAGCACCTGTATGTGGCACTCTGGTTTTATATCGGCACGATCATCACCATTACGGTTCTCCATGTCGTGAACTCGCTGGCCATTCCGGTTTCGCTCACCAAGAGCTACCCGATCTATGCCGGTGTGCAGGATGCGCTCGTGCAGTGGTGGTATGGCCATAACGCGGTGGGCTTCTTTTTGACCACTCCCTTCTTGGGCCTGATGTACTACTTCGTTCCTAAGGCTGCCGGACGGCCCGTGTACTCATACCGCTTATCGATCATGCACTTTTGGGCTTTGGTGTTCCTCTACATCTGGGCCGGCCCTCACCACCTGCATTACACGGCCTTGCCCGACTGGGCTCAGTCGCTCGGCATGGTGTTCTCCATCATGCTTCTGGCACCGTCTTGGGGCGGTATGATCAACGGGTTGCTGACGCTGCGTGGGGCTTGGGAGCGTCTGCGTACTGACCCAGTGCTCAAGTTCTTCGCCGCAGCCATCACCTTCTACGGCATGTCGACCTTCGAAGGGCCGCTCATGTCGATCAAGAGCGTGAACGCCCTCTCGCACTATACAGACTGGACCATTGGCCACGTGCACAGCGGTGCGCTTGGTTGGGTGGGTTTGCTCATCTTTGGCATGTGCTACTGGTTGGTGCCGCGCATGTGGAACACCAAGTTGCATAGCGTCGCCATGGCGAACGCGCACTTCTGGCTGGCGCTTGTCGGCATCCTGTTCTACATCGTCACGATGTGGGCGGCCGGTGTGACCCAAGGTTTGATGTGGAAAGAGTTCACCGCCGACGCGATGCTCGCCTACCCGGTCTTCGTGGAAACCGTCACCAAGCTGGCACCCTATTATTGGGGTCGTGCGTTGGGCGGCATTCTGTTCTTGGCTGGTATGATCATCGCGCTCATCAATCTGTGGAAGACCGCCAAGAGCGGTCGCTTCGCCGATGAAGTCGTGACCTTACCCGGCGAAGAAGCCGCGCATGCCCAGTCTACCATTTCGATGCATTGGCATGCCGTGGTGGAACGCAAGCCGCTGGTGATGGCTATCCTGACGGTGGTTGTGATTTCCATTGGGGGTTTGGTCGAACTTTTGCCCACCTTCCTTGTGAAGGGCAACATTCCGACGATCGCCAGCGTGAAGCCGTGGACGCCTTTGGAACTGGAAGGTCGCGACATGTACGTGCGCGAAGGGTGCTACACCTGTCACTCACAGATGGTGCGGCCTTTCCGTGATGAAGTCGCCCGGTACGGCGAGTATTCGCGCCCGGGTGAGTTTATCTACGATCGACCCTTCCAGTGGGGTTCCAAGCGCACGGGGCCTGACCTTCACCGCGTAGGCGGCAAGTACAGCAACCTGTGGCATCTCCGCCATATGGAAGACCCACGCTTGACTTCACCAGGGTCGGTGATGCCCTCCTATGCGTCGCTGCTCAGGGACGAGCTCGACTTGTCGACGACGCAGCGCAAAATCAAGGTTCAGCGCCTATTGGGCACTCCTTATACCGAGGATGAAGAAGTCAATGCCGTGGCCATTGCGCGGGCGCAGGCCGAGGTTGTCTCCGCCGAACTCGAACGTGACGGTGTCACGGGTATGGCAGATCGCGAAATCGTCGCCGTGATCGCCTATCTGCAACGCCTGGGCACCGACATCAAAAAGGCAGGTCTCTAATGCTGAGGCTTGTACTGGAAGGCGCCAACCTCTCAATTTGGCCGTTGATTTCGCTCCTCATTTTCTTTGGAACGACCATGTTGATGTTGTTGTGGATTTACCGTCCCGGTTCCGCGGATTTTTACCGCCAACTCGGTGGACTGGTTCTTGAAGACAAGGCCCCGGGCGTTGCGGCGAAAGCCGACACCCGGTCCACCGCACCGATCACCCCCTATACTCCTTCGGAGAAATGATCATGCAAAACAAGGATGAAATCCTCGATCACGGACAGGATTACGACGGGATCAAAGAGTACGATAATCCTCTTCCGCGCTGGTTTTTGTTGATGTTCTACGCGAGCATCGTGTTCGCCTTCCTCTACATGGGTTACTACACGGCAAAAGGCCGCGCGATTGCGCAGGCCACGGGCCGCGGTGAGGCCTTGGCGTGGTCGGGGACGCGTTTGGCCGCCCAGGTGAAGGAAGCCGAAGGGGCGCGTGGCGTATTTGAAGTGCCCGATGATGCGGATGATCTGGAGGAGTTCTTAAAGAACCCAGGACACATTGCGCGCGGCGAGGCTCTGTTTAAAGCCAATTGCGTAGCCTGTCACGGAGAGCAAGGCCAAGGGATCATCGGCCCAAACCTAACGGACAAGTTTTGGATTCACGGGGGAGCGCCCCAGAATATCGTGACCTCCATTTCAACCGGGTGGCCTGAAAAGGGAATGCCAGGTTGGGAGCTTTCGCTTGGCGAAGAAAAGGTTTACTGGCTCGCGGCCTATGTGGCCAGCATCGAAGGACGCAGCGTGACCAATCCTAAAGAACCTCAAGGGACCGAAGAGCCCTGATCCAATCTCCCTGAAGCGTTGATGCTTCAGGGCGATCTTGTTTTTGCAGAATGCGGCGGTGACCTTGATCACAGATGTTCAAACTGCCATCGCGTATTTTCAGAGTCGGGTTGATGTTCAGGATGCATGATCCGAAACAACTCGCCCCGTACGTCCCTTTTCGAGAGGATTCCATGACTACCGAGCATTCTGCTTCACCAACTCCTCGACCCTCTGTTTCGGATGCGCTGCACTTGGGCGAAAACGAAACGCAGCCCACGATCGGTGAAGGTGGTAAGCGGAACTGGATTTATGCCCGTGAAGTGAAAGGGTTTTTTACCCGTCGACGCCACGCCGTAGCATGGTTTTTTCTTTTCTTGTACCTCGGTGTGCCTTGGCTGCGTTGGGAAGGCGTACCGCTGGTGCAAGTGGACGTTTTCGCCCGTCGGCTTTTGATTTTCGGGAACTACTACTACGCCCAAGATATTCGGTTATTTCTCCCGGGCTTCCTCGCGTTCATCATTTTCGTTTTTTTAGTCACGGCCAAATACGGTCGTATTTGGTGCGGATGGGCGTGTCCGCAAACCGTGTTTTTACAGTTCGCCTTTGCCCCTATTGAAAATTTGGTCGAAGGACGAGCCTCGGTGCGCCGCGCCCGTGATGCGGCCGGATTTTCGTTCGATTGGTTGTGGCGTAAGGTCGTCAAACACGGTTTATTCCTGACATTTGCGGCTGTGATCGGTAACACCGCGCTGGCCTATTTCTGGGGGCGCGACAACGTGTTGTGGGCACTCTCCAATTCGCCCGCCGTGAACCCGGCAGGCTTTGCCTTTGTAACGGCATTCACGCTGCTTTTTTATTGGGCGCTAGCGATTTTTAAAGAACAAGCCTGCGTGTTGATCTGCCCCTACGCCAAGTTTCAGAGCGTCTTGTTGGACGAACGCAGTTTGATTGTGGGGTACGACGCGACGCGTGGTGAACCGCGGGGCCGGCCGGTGGGCGGCAAGCGCGATGGCCTAGGCGATTGCGTTTCGTGCAACCAATGCGTGCAAGTATGCCCAACGGGCATTGACATCCGCAAAGGTGTTCAGTTGGAGTGTATCGCGTGCACGCGTTGCGTCGACGCGTGTGACGACATCATGAAGGCTTGGAAAAAACCTCCCGGCTTAATCCGGTATGCCTCGCTTTCAGAACTTGCCGGCAAAGCCGTGGTCGGAATCCGGAAACGTCTCATCGTCTACGGCGTACTCATGACGGTGCTAGGCTCTTTGTCTGCCTACCTGGTTTTAACCCGCCCCGAGGTTTCAATCGATCCGCTCCGAAAGGGTCGTACCCCTTATGAAATGATCGGGACAGATTCCGTAGTCAATACCTACACGCTGAACATTCGGAACAAAGGCGGCTCGCGTCGTGAAGTGGGTGTACTCATCCCCGCAGGGTCTCACGCATCTTTGCGTCAGGATTGGGAATCGCGCCGATATTCGATCGGTTCAGGTGAACGCCGGACGCTGCCCTTTCGCGTTATTGTTCATCGTGATGTTTTTGTACATGGTCGTGCTGAGGCTAAATTTGTGTTGAGCGATGGCCGCGAGTCCTGGGCTTTCAAGGTGACTTTGGCGGGGCCGTTTGGCACAAGCCCGGGAGGTTCTCATGAGTGATACAAGACGGTTTCCGCTGTGGATGATGTTCTTAAGTGGGATCGCTTTTCTCGGGGTTTCTGCCGGCATCATGCTTGTGGTGGTCTCCAGCAACAGCCGCCATGGGTTGGTTCAAAAGGATTATTACGCGGCGGGCCTTCAGCTCGATCAACACCGCGCGGCCGAATCGGCGTTTGATTCGCTCGGGTTTCGCTTATCAATCCGTCACGAATCCGGGGCTTTGATTCTTGAGGCATTGGGCCCCGGGGCAGACGAGCCTGCTTACCGCGCGCGATTGACCGCACACGATGTGGTCTTACAGCTGCGACGCCCGGATGACCCCTCGGCCGATCGCGACGTCGCTCTCACGTTAGCCTCGGACAGCCCTCCGCTGTGGGTTGCCGATGCACCGGCCTTAAGGCGTGGGCGCTGGAATGTTAAGGCGGTCTTTTCCAAAGCCGACATCGCCGCGATGGAATCCAGCTTTACCCATGACGCGCCGTAAGAGATGTCTCAGTGCTCAATGCGTTCAGCGCCTTGAGCATTTTATTTAACCATCCCCATTCGGTTTCCCCATGATCGTTTCCCTCACCTCTCCTCCCGCGACCACCTGCGCCCATTGCGGTGCCGATCTTTTAGGCGCCGGGCTCCCGCCATTCAGCGCACCCAGCAACGAGCCCACGTCTGGGGGAACAAGCGAAGTCAGGTTTTGCTGCGAAGGGTGTCGTGTGGTTCACGGGATACTCTCGGGCGCACAGGATGGTGTCTATTACGATCTCCTTGATCAATCGGGTGCCAAGGCGCCGCGTGGTGGATTGACGCCAGAGTACCGCGCTTATTTAGAAGGGCTTAAGGACCCCGAAACCCTGCGTCGAATCGGACGATGGGAAGCGGGCAGCCACAGCTTGACCCTCGAATGTTCAGACATGCAATGTGCCGCTTGCGGGTGGTTGATGGAGCGCGTGTTGGGTCAAACACCCGGCGTGCTCGATTTCAACGTCGACTTTGTTCACGGTGAGATGCACGTACGTTATGATGCCGGCACCACCATTCTGCCGGCGGTTTTGGAAAGCGTCGGACGGTTCGGATACGCCTTCAAACCGAAGACAAACTCGGCCGTCAGGCCCGCGTTGGAACGCGCCGCCTGGATGCGGTTGGCGGTGGCGGCGGCCTGCTTTATGAATGCCATGGCCTTTGCCTTCGGCCCTTACCTAGGCTTTGCGCGGGGCATGAATGAGGAGTGGGCCCGTACCTTGGGTTTGTGGAGTTTCCTCAGCGCCTTACCCGCGGTGTTTTACTCAGCCTTTCCGTTTTATCAAGGCGCGTGGCGCTCTCTCAAGGGCCGCGTGTTCACCATCGATGTGACGGTCACCATCGGCATTGCCTTGGCTTTTGTCGTGTCATTAGCCTCCACAATTTCAGGGACGCATGGCCCGGGGCACTTCAATTATTCCGATACCTTGGCCGGGTTGGTCTTTTTCTTGTTGCTCGGTCGTTATGCGGTGCGTCGGTTTGAGGGCGGACTCATGTTGCGCGGTCGGTGGCATGAGGCCCTGAGCCCCGATACGGTCACGGTCATCACTGCGGATGGCTCATCGCGATGGACTCCCCTCGAGCAGGTCGGGGTCAACGATGTGGTGGAGGTGGCTACGGGTGAATACCTCCCGGTAGATGGAACCGTGGAAGGCGGCCGTGGCGAGGTCGATACGGCCTTCCTCACGGGCGAAGATCGCCCTCGTGCCTACGGACCGGGTGATTTTTTGTTTGCCGGGTATCGGGCCTTGGGCACGCGCGGGGCGCGCGGGAGCGACGCGACACCGCTCCGATTACGCGTCGTGAACCCTCATCAGCGGACGCGGGCGGCCAACTTACGCCAAGCGCTCGAGACTCTAGTTTCGCGGAAGCGAACCCGCAATCTGCGTCGTGAGCGCGTCGCCTTAGGGTTTACGGTGACCGTGGCGATCGCGGCCTTGGTCTCATTGGTCCTTCATTGGAACTCCGGATGGCAAGCCGCATTGGTCACAGCCGCCGCCGTATTCATCGTCTCGTGCTCGTGCGCACTGGCCTTGGCTGTGCCGGTGAGTCGCGGCGTGGGCCTGTTGCGGGCTCACCGGCTTGGGTTCCATTTTAGAGACCAAGAAACGCTCGAGCGACTGGCGGATGTGAAGTCTGTGTTGTTCGACAAGACGGGGACTCTAACGTTTACCCGGCGCACTTTGGACCGCTGGGAGTGGGCGTCCTCGGGCCCTGTGGCGGACGACGCGCAGCGTGAGCAAGCTCTTGATGCCATCGGGATGTTGACCAGTATGAGTGCTCACCCGGTTTCACTCGCGATCAACGCAGCCTTATCGCGTGACACCGGTACGGGCCGAATCGTCGAGTTTCGTGAGATCCCCCACTTTGGGTTGATCGGTGATTGGAAAGGCAACGATGGGGGCGCCCTATCCGTATGCTTATGTCGGTTCGGTGCGTGGGACAACAACCCAGAAGTTTTTTCGTCTCTCTCGTTAGCCACACCCCGAGTCAAAGACCTGGAACGGCCAGGTGGCAGCGCCCCTCAATCGTGTTTATTCGTCAATGGGTCGCTTGCCGCGCTCATCACGCTAGGTGAAGAGGTCAAATCAGGCGCTGCGCAATTGTTGCGCGAACTGCAAAAAGCCGGAGTGGCCGTCATGCTGCTTTCGGGAGATCAACCGGCTCGCGTGGCAGAGTTTGCCGCGCGCGGCGGGTTTACCGCCTTTAAAGGCGGTCTATCACCTGAAGAAAAGCAGGCTGAAGCCAAGATCTTTCAGGAACGCCATGGTGCGGCGCTCGCTGTGGGCGACGGGTTTAACGACAGCCTGCTCTTCGGCGAATCTTCGGTTTCTCTGGCCGTGCAAGGTGCGGCCGGGCCTGTGGCAGCGGGAGCGGACGCGTTTATGACGTCGTCTGACCCGTCCGCGATTTTGTCATTGCTCCGTGTGGCTCAAGGGACGCGCCAGAGTTTGCGCAACACCTACATCGTGAGCGGCGTGTACAATGCGGGCGCGATCTCGCTCGCCGTAGCGGGGCTCGTCACGCCGCTAGCGGCGGCCATCCTCATGCCGATCGCCAGCCTGTCGCTTTGTTTGACGGCATGGGTCACAATTCCGCGAAAATGAGGGCGCTACTATGATTTTGACATTGAGGATGTCAAAAGATATGGCTATCCATTAAGAGCCAGCGGACTGCCTGTATCCCACGTGGATGTTGGTGGTCTTTTCGATTTTACAGGAATATCTAAACGAATGCTTTCCCTTTCACTGAGCAGCACGGCGGAATACGCCTTACGCGCCATGACCATGCTGGCCTTGGACGGGAAAGACCTTGCCATCAACGCGCGTGACCTTTCCGGTAAAACGCGTGTGCCTGTTCATTACCTGAACAAGATCATGAATCGGCTGGTTGAAGCGGGCCTCGCGACCAGCACCAAGGGGCATGGTGGTGGATTCCGCTTGGGCAAGCCCGCTTCGCGGATCTCATACCTCGACATCCTGAAGGTGATGGGCTATAACTTTGAAGCTCGCCAATGCGTCTTCGGTTGGGAAGCGTGTCGCTCCGATCGCCCTTGCCCGATGCATAATTCCTGGAGCAAAGCAAACGACAGTTTCGTGGCTTGGGCGCGCAAGACAACGCTGGCTTCATTGAGGGTGCGAGGCGGATCAGCCCTTCCCGTGCCCGCTCCTATTCTCTGATTACTTCGGGTCCCGTAACTTTGCGCGGGAGCGGCACCCCCAAAGCCCTATAGAAAGAGGGCGGGGTCGGGTGAGGTGTAGGTCGCTTTCACGAATCGCTACACGGGCATCAAGAGTGGTACACGGTCAAAGTGCACGCGAATAGCGAGGACCCTCCGTTGCGTTTCGGGGAGCGGCCGTGCGCGGGTCGAAAGCCGCGGCAATGCGGCGTGAGAGGGGGAAGCCTGAGGGTGTCACCGTCACCACTCCGCCTTCAACCTGAGCCAAGCCA
>JBIIWL010000165.1:0-4766 GCA_044338885.1 Fibrobacteria bacterium | reverse complement strand
GGGCTGAAACCACCCGGGGGACCGCTCACAAACCCCCAAAAATCACGAATTTGTAAGGTTCCGCCAGGTCTCAACGTCCGCGACGATTTGCCGTTTGAGAGCCTCCAAACCGTCAAATTTGCGCTCGGGGCGCACAAAATGATGAAATTCGAAGGTTAACGGTTGGTCATACAGGGTGCCCGACCAGTCCAACAGATGGATTTCCACCGAAGGTTCGGGCGGGGTATCGTGAAACGTGGGGCGAAGGCCGATATTGGCGACCGCGGAATGTCGTGTTCCGCCCTGGAGCAGGGCAAAACCACCGAACACGCCGAAGGGCAGAATTTTTCGGGGATCTTCAGCGCGTAGGTTGGCGGTGGGGAAGCCCAGGGTGCGGCCTCGGGCCGAGCCGGTGACGATGATGCCGCTGAGCGTATAGGGGCGGCCGAGTAGTTCGTTCGCCCGGGCGATGCGCCCATTGTGGAGGTGGTGACGGATCGTCGACGAGCTCACGAGTTCATCGCCTTCGTGCGCGGGTGCGATGCTGGTGACGCAATCCTCTCCAAGCCCGGCCGCCGCGCCCATGGTTCGTAATAGGTCGGCCGTGCCGCGTGCGCGGTGACCAAAGCGGTGGTCGGGCCCCAAGAAAAAATGTTGGCCACGCAAACGATTGAATAAAATATCGGACACGAACGATTCGGCTGAGAGTGCGGCGAGGTCGGCATCAAAGGCGAGCGTCACCACGGTCACACCATGCGCATGAATCAGCGACACTTTTTCGCGCGGTGTTGTGAGCAATGATGTTTTGGCATCGGGGAATAAAAATTGACGCGGGTGCGGTTCAAACGTGAGTGCGAGCGCGTGCAAGCCTTCCGCGTTGGCGCGTGCGCGCAGCGCATCGAGAATGTGGCGGTGTCCCAAATGCACGCCGTCGAAATTGCCCAGCGCAATCACCGAGCCACTCGACGAACTAAGGTCGACGTGAAGGTCACGCCATGAAAGTGCGGTCGCAGACATGAGGGGCAAAGTTTAGTTGTTGGTGTGGCCGATGCGAGGCGAGGCCTTCAGGGCCCTGCCAGGGCGGCGGGGAACACCTTGCGTGGGCAGAGACGCCCCATTTGGTCACGAGTCGCCGTGCACAGTAAAACGTTCTGTTCTGAATAGACGGCGTATTCCGTTTCGGATTCTGTGTCGCTCTCCTCAAGGTCAGGCGATGTGATCGCCGGCGCCTTCGTCACAGAATAAACTTCGGATGGAAGCGGATTACCGTTGCGCAATCCTGCGAGGCCGGCATCGTGTACGAGCAAGGTGGGCAAATCTGCCACGGCGGTTTCAAGCGGTAACAGGGCATTGATGAAACGCGAAGGTTCGTCCTCCGTATGTATTCTCTCACCGGCCTCATCAATACACGGCGCAGGGATCGCGACCGCGTCTTCGACGCGGAAGGGGCCGATGCGGAGACGGCGGATGAGGTCTGCGGCTGCGCCGCATCCTAGCCGTTGACCGAGGTCGTGCGCGAGAGAGCGCACGTAGGTGCCCTTCGAGCAATCCATTTCAAGGGTGATATTGCCCGGCTCGAAGGTGAGGATTTCAATGCGGTCAATGCGCACGTGACGTGCCTTGAGTGTGACGGTCTCACCATCGCGCACGCGGTCGCACGCGCGCTTGCCGTCAATTTTAATCGCGGAGTACGTGGGCGGCATTTGCGAGATGGGGCCCAAAAACTCAGGGAGTAAGGCTTCGAGGTCGGCGCGGGTGACGTGCGAGGCCTCGTGACGTTCTAAAACGGTACCTTCGAGGTCGTAGCTGTCGGTGACGAGGCCGAGGTTGAGGCGAAAGCTGTAACGCTTGGGCATGGCCTCTAAAAACTCAAGCAACCGTGTGCCTGACCCGACGCCGACCACGAGTAACCCACTGGCGGCCGGGTCGAGCGTACCCGCATGACCGATCTTCGCCCCCTTCTTCCCCCCAAACGCACGTTTGACAGGATGCAACGCGCCGAACGACGAAACGCCGATGGGCTTATCCAACAGGAGAATTCCGTGTGCGTGAGCTGGAGACATAGCGGAAGAAGCGGAAGAGAGTTCAGGAAGCAAAATCAGAAATATGAAATCAGAAATATGAAAGAAAACAGAACGACGAAGATCGCGTGAAGAAACCTGGTTTCCTGCGTTCCGTTCATATTTCTGATTTCCTATTTCCTATTTCTCTTCGTCGTCTTCCTTCTTATTCGGATTCTCGCCGCGCTCGATGTCGCGCAAGATGGAATCGATGCGGAAACCGTGATCGAGGTTGCGGTCGAGTGTGAAGGTGAGCTTAGGCACGGTACGGGTTTGCAGGCGCTTAGAGAGGTGCGTGCGCATGCGCGGTGCGAGGTCGTTGAGGGCGTTCAGCGTTTCGGCGCGCGCGGCTTCATCGCCCATCACCGAGACGGCGATGGTGGCCGCACCGAGGTCAGGAGTGGTGTCGACGCGAGAGAGCGTGAAAAACCCTAGACGCGGATCATTGATATCGCGCAGGATGAAGCTGCTCAGCTCACGCTGGATCACATTGCCGATACGTTCGGTTCTACGGGTCATAATGTTTCCCTGGGGCCTTACGAATGAGTTGTTTCCAGGATTTTAACCCTACTGCGTTGGTTGGTACCCTACCAGGTGACGTTTCCTGGTCGTTGGTGCCACTCTCCGTCAACGATTCCCTGTGGTTGGTGGAGGAATAAAACTTGAGCATGAAGAGTCGGTAGACGGATGAGGTGTTTCCACCGACTACCGACTACCGACTACCGACTAATTTACCCCGCCAGGGCGGCGCCGAGCTTGCGCGCGACTTCCACCTTGCGGAAGAAGGCGAGAATATCGCCCTCTTGGATGTTCTTGACACCTTCGAGGCCGATACCACACTCGAAACCGGCCTTGACCGTTTTCGCATCGTCCTTCTCGCGCTTGAGCGAGACGACTTTGGCTTCGCCCACTTCGATGCCGCCGCGGTACAGGCGGGCCTTGAGTTCCTTTTCGACGCTGCCGCTTTGAACCTTGCAACCGGCGATGATGCCGACCTTGGGGATGCGGAAGATCTGGAGAATCTCGGCTTCGCCCGCGACTTCTTCGCGGTACTCGGGCTTGAGAAGGCCTTCCATCGCCGACTTCACTTCGTCCACGATTTCGTAGATGATGCGATAGCTGTTGATGGTCACGCCTTCGTTCTCGGCCAGGTCGCGTACAGCCTCGGAAGGCAACACGTGGAAGGCGATGATGAGGGCGTCGGACGCGGCAGCCATCTGAATGTCGGCTTCGCGTACGGCGCCGACACCCTTGCTGATGACCTTGACGCGGACTTCTTGGGTCGACAACTTTTCGAGCGACGCTGCGATGGCTTCGACCGAACCGTCTGTATCGGCCTTGATAAGCACCTTGAGCTCGTGGAACTCGCCCGACTTGATACGGTCGGAGAGCTGATCGAGCGTGATGTGACGCTTCTGACGCAGTTCGCGGTCCTTGGCGGCAATGCTGCGGCGGTTCGCGATCTCGCGTGCCTCGCGTTCGTCTGCCACCACCATGAATGAGTCACCCGCTTGCGGCGCACCGGCGAGGCCGAGCACCTGCACGGGAGTTGACGGGCCCGCGTCTTTACGGGGCTTGCCACGTTCATCGAGCAGCGAGCGCACGCGGCCGGCGAATGTGCCGGTCACGATGGCGTCGCCAACGCGGAGTGTACCGTTTTGCACGAGCATGGTCGCCACGGCACCCTTACCTCTGTCAAGGCGTGATTCGATCACCGCACCAGTGGCGCGACGATCGGGGTTGGCCTTCAGCTCGAGGATTTCGGTCTCAAGCGCGAGAGTCTCGAGCAGCTTGTCCATGTTCAGGCCAGAGCGAGCCGACACTTCGACGCACGGGATCTTACCGCCCCATGCTTCAACTTCGACACCGTTTTCCGCAAGTTGCGTGCGGATCTTGTCGGGGTTGGCCGTGGGCAAGTCGATCTTGTTGATGGCGACCACGATCTGTACGTTCGCATTCTTCGCGAGCTGGATCGCTTCTTTAGTCTGCGGCATGACCATACTGTCGGCCGCGACCACGAGCAGCACAACGTCGGTCACGTTGGCACCGCGGGCACGCATCGCCGAGAAGGCCTCGTGACCGGGCGTATCCAAGAAGCAAATCGGGCCGTGGGCCGTATCGACGGCATAGGCTCCAATGTGCTGCGTGATGCCGCCGCTTTCGCCGGCGATCACGTTCGTTTTGCGAATGTGATCGAGGATCGAGGTCTTACCGTGGTCAACGTGGCCCATAACCGTGATGATCGGGGCGCGTGAGACGAGTTCGCCGGCGGCTTCCTCTTCACCCGCTTCTTCCGCGGTCTCTTGGGCGTATTCGTCCATGAGCTGCGCGTTGTAGCCGAATTCGTCAGCGACGAGCGCGATGATTTCGTGATCGAGACGCTGGTTGATGGTCACCATCATGCCCAGCTCCATGCACTTGGCGATCACCTGTGCGGGCAGCACGTTCATGAGGCCCGCGAGTTCGCCCATGGTCACGAATTCTGAAACGTTCAGGACGCGCTTGACCTCTTCGCCACCCTCTTCACCGTCGCCCTTGCGATCTTTGAGGCGGGCTTTACCACCCGGTGTGCGGGAGAGGCTGGCCATGACCTTGCTGACATTGTTACGCGCGCTGAGCAGTTCTTGTTCGATCTGCTCGCGCGTCTTGCGCTTGCCGCGACCGCCACGTGCCGGACCGCCGGGGCCACTCGGACCGCGGCCAGGGCCACCAGGTGCGCCGCCGGGG